>JASJLK010000034.1:0-2647 GCA_037620855.1 Synechococcus sp. ChBW.bin.23
CGCTTAATCCTCACCATGCCAGACACGATGAGCACGGAGCGTCGCGCCATGCTCCGTGCCTACGGGGCTGAGTTGCAACTCACTCCAGGGAATGAAGGAATGCAAGGGGCGCTAGATCTCGCCAGAGAGCTTGTCTCTGAGATCCCCGAGGCTTATCTTCTGCAGCAGTTCGATAATCCTGCAAATCCAGCGGTGCATGCCGCTACGACGGCAGAAGAGATCTGGAGTGATACCGGAGGTGAGATTGATGCCCTTGTGGCTGGAGTCGGGACGGGTGGCACCATCACAGGCTGTGCCAGGGTTCTAAAGCAGCGCAATCCTGATTTGAAAGTGATTGCGGTAGAACCGGCAGCAAGTCCAGTCTTGTCCGGTGGAGCCCCTGGCCCCCATCGCATTCAGGGCATAGGTGCTGGTTTTGTTCCCTCTGTCTTTGATCAAAGCTTGATTGATGAAATCCTGGGCGTTAGTGATCAAGAAGCGATGGAAGTGGGGCGCCGTCTGGCCAGGGAAGAAGGCCTGCTCTCCGGGGTCAGCAGTGGAGCGGCTGTGGCTGCTGCTCTCCGTATTGGCCAAAGACCTGAGATGGCAGGGAAAAGGATCGTTGTGATTCTCGCCAGTTTCGGTGAGCGTTATCTGTCCACACCCATGTTCAGTGATTCAGCTGCTCCACCAGCTCGTCGGGATGGTCAGCTTTGAGCCACTCTCCTCAGCTTGAGACCAGAGGTGGTGATCCCTATCGCGTGCTCGGAGTGAGCCGCAGCTCCACAGCGACTGAAATCAAGGCGGCGTATCGCCAACTTGTGAAGAGGCATCACCCTGATGTAGGTGGTGATTCTGAACGAATCCTTGCTTTAAATGCGGCTTGGGAGTTGCTTGGCGATCGCGATCGACGACGCGCTTTCGACCAGCAATTGTCCTCAAAGCCTCGAGAGAAGGAAGAAGCTCGCCGCCGTGGTGCCAGAAATGCTCGAGCGAGTCAGGCTGCTCGTCATGCTTCTGGACACGCTTCCGCTGAGGATGATGCCTTAGCGAATTGGTTGAAGAAGGTCTACACACCGATTGATCGCATGCTTGGACAGGTGATCAATCCCTTTGCCGCCCAGTTGCGTGAGCTTTCTGCGGATCCTTATGACGACACTTTGATGGAAGGCTTTTGCCATTACTTGGAGCAAAGTCGCAGCAAGCTGAACAAGGTGAAAGATCTTTTCCAATCCACTCCTACGCCCTCTTCTGCAAAGGGATTCGGGCTGAGTCTCTATCACTGTTTGTCGGAAGTGGAGGATGCGATTGGGGAATTCGAGCGTTACACGATGGGCTACGTGGATGGCTATCTCCACGATGGCCGTGAGATGTTGCGAGAAGCCAGGCAAAGGCGTAAGCGTCTTCAGGAGGAACGCCGCCGCTTGGAGATCGGTTGATGAAGTCTTGGCAATTCAGGGGGTTGCTGACGTTGATTTGGCTGATCTCAACCTTGATCGACAGGTTGTGGTGGGCCAATCATGGTGGCTTACCCGCCTGGGATCAGGCGGACTACCTCAACAGCGCTCTTGATCATGGTCGTGCCTTGGCCATTCTCCCCGGTGGCAGCTGGCAAGGTTGGGGCTCTTTATTAGATCTTTCCCCCAAAATCCCTCCACTGGCTTCACTGGTGAATGGGACGGTGATGGCGATCGCCGGTGATTCCCCACAACAAGCGGCTTGGAGCCTGAGCATTTGGAACGGGCTATTGCTGTTTGTGGTTGCGTCCTGGGCACAGGAGTTGCGTCAGCCCTTGAAAGGGGCACGTGCCTTTGCCTTGTCTTGCAGCGTTGTCGTAGCGATGGCTCCCCTTCTTCTGGAGCTTCGGACCGATTATGTGTTGGAGCTTCCGCTCACTGCCATGGTCGCCCTTGCACTTTGGCGTCTTGGCTGTTGGTGGCATCCCATTGATGGGGGACGTTGGAGACAAGCGCTTTGGGCTGCTCTGTCGATAGCAGCGGCGTTGCTGGTGAAACAAAGTGCGCTGTTGATTTTCATCCCGGCGCTTCTGTTGGTCGTGGCGAGCGTTTGCCGTGACCGTCGCTTTGTCACGCGGCGTTGGCAGTTGCTGATGGGCTTGGGCCTCGTGTGTACAGCACTCTTGCCCTGGTTAAGACACAACTGGATAACCACCTTGGGTGGCACCAACCGTGCCGTGATCGAATCGGCGGCTCTTGAGGGTGATCCCGGGGTGTTGAGTCTCGAGGGGTGGCTTTGGTACATCCGTCTGCTGCCTGATCAGATCGGTTGGGGGTTATTAGTGCTTGGTGTGAGTGGGGTCATCCTTTGGTGTTGGCAGCGTCGCACGTTCAATGGCGATGAGCGGTTGGCTTGGCGTTGGTTGATTCTCAGCCTCGCAGCGGGATGGATCTTTACCCATCTCAGCCCGAATAAAGACGATCGCTACATCGCGCGCTTTCTGCCCATGCTTCTGATTCTGTTGTCGCGTGGCATTTGGCAGTGGGGCTTTTGTGTGAAACTGCGCTGGCCGGCATGTTCCAGTTGGTTGCCGGGATTGGCCTTGCTGTTGGGCGGTTGCAACATGGTTTCGAACGGCTGGTCGACACAGCCCATGCGTTTGATCCAAGGCCATCAAGGTCCTTTAGATGCGATTGTGCGTCGGGCAGGA
>JASJLK010000035.1:0-18981 GCA_037620855.1 Synechococcus sp. ChBW.bin.23
CAAAGTTTGCATTAAGCAGCACATCAGCAAAGAACACACTGTTGTCGCCAACAGAGAGAGGCAAGAAGCCACCGATGCCTGCTTGGTTCGGTGTTCCTGCTCCTTGCAGTGCACCTTGAAAACCAAGGGAGGGTTTGACGACATCCTTAAGGCTGATGCTCATCACACCAAGGTCATCAGCACTGCCGTCCTCTTGAGCAGCAGCAGGTAAGAGAGGAGCGTTGGCGAGGGCAAGAGCAGCAACACCGCTCAGCGATAACGACAGGCGCAGTGAACGCTACATCTCAAAAAATCTATTGAGCGCACAATGCCTTGCTTTGATGGCGGATGCCCGCTGCAGTAGGCAGTTTCAGCTTTGTTGCTATTCCGTAGGCAATAAAAAACCCCGCTCGTGGCGGGGCTAGTGAATGTTAATTCTGGAGATGGATGCAATGCCTATATACCTTGTTGTTATGTCTAGGGGCCAAGACTATGTAGGGAAAATAGGGAAGTGGACTCCTCAGGATTGAATCATTGGATAACTTTCTGTGTAATAAACTTATTTTATTTGTTTCTCAAAGAGCTTCAATGGCTTCCATTGCTGGAACAAATTGGGTACTATTTTGATTGAAGTCTGTGCATTCTTGGTTCATGGCTTCACTCACCAGCTGGATGGTTTGAGCGGCTTTGGAAGATTTTAGCCAGTCCTTTTGCGACTCCCAGTTATTGTTTTCAATCGCTGCTTCCACGATCAGATCAGCGCGCTTTTGGCTGTAGTCAGCGTGCAGCATTTTGCAGGCTGCGTAAGCCGATTGCCCCACGATTGCTCGCCGCATGTCTTGCTCGGACATCTGGTCGGTCTGGGCGTGTGCCCCACTAAAAAGGATCGATTGACTCAGGATCAAACCAAGGCTGATCCAGAGCAAATTTCTGCGGGGCATCATCGGCCTACTCGTAGTTCGCGCTGAAAGTTTCGCCTGTGGCCATCGGGATGGCAAGTTCCTCTCTCCATTGGCTCAGAGGTTTCTCCCAGCCTTCCTCCCAACGCTGTAAGACGAGGGGCTTGGCCTGCAGGCCGACGCGTTGTCCGTGCGCAATGGCTCGACTGATGGCTTCGTGGTCAGCGGGTTGAAAGCGGAAGGCCTTAAAACTGGCCAGAAGATTGAGCAGCACGTAGGCGGGAAAGCCGATTTGGGTTGCAGTGATCGCCAAAACTGCCGACTCACCCTGCGCTTGGGTGTTGAGCCCAGCGATTACGTGATGAATGTCGTGGGTGGTGGCGATGCGTTGGGTGAGCCAGAGCGCTTCTGTGCTCGTGTCCCGGGGGCGGAAAAAGTCAGCGTCGTAATTCAAGCGGCGAATCATTCCTGCATAGGCCCGCCCCAATGTTCCTTCCGGGAGCCTTTCCAGCTCTTCAATCTGCGGTTGAAAGGCTGGAAAGCGCTGCTCCATCATTTCGGCACCGCCAGGTAACGCCTTAAACCGCGCGATTGAAACCACCATCGCCTCACTGTCGAGGAAGTTGTCGATGAGGTCTCCCACCCCTTTTAGAGCTCCCTCGGTGACTGCAATCTCGCGCAGGATGCGCAAATTTTTAACGGAGCGAAGCAGCTCTTGGGTTCGTGGCATTTAGGGGTTCCTCAATTGGGCTTCCACTCAAATTTGGCTTGTATCGGGGTCTGACAGCCTTGAGAAGGGGCACCACCGCTAAGCAGGTGCCACTCATAATTAACCAAAGCACCAAGCCGTGACCCTGCCGGTCCAAAAGGGCACCTGCTAGTAGAGGTGCTGCGATGGCACTGATCGCAAAGCACTGCGAGAACAAGGCCATCGCCAAGCCGCGATGTTGCAGTGGCGTCTCTTCCACCATGGCTTCTGCCGCCGTTGGTAAAAAAGCCGCTTCTCCAAAGGCGATCGGAATCATCGCAAGAGCAATCAGGCTGCTTCCTCCCGCCCAGAGCGCTGAACCAGCCAATAAGAGACAGCCTGTGATGAAGCCAAGCAGACCCATACCTAATCCAAAACGCAGACTGCGCTTTGCAACCCAGTTGCCGATGGGCCACTGAAGCACCATCAACAAAAGAAGCTGCCAAGCAATCAAGCCGCCGCTGGAGGCTTCGCTGAGCGGTGCGCGGGCAAGCCCTCCACGCACCATGTCGAGCGGAAGTGCACTTTGCATTAAAGACACGATTCCAGTGGCAATCACGCTCACAATGAGCACTGGAATCAGGGGCAGAATCCAGCGCCATTGAGCCTCTGGGTTGGCTTTCGCTTCCGTCTTGGAATCGCCGTTCGCTGTCGTCTCAGCTTTGAATTTGTGGTTGCTAACTGTCGCAGAGCTGGCATGGAGTAGCGCTGCCCTTCCGTCTGGCAGGGGCGTGAGCAACAACACCACCAGCATGCTCAATACGGCTGCGGCCTCAACCGCATAGACCATCCGGATCATGTCCATGGCGGTCAGCACCGCACCAAGTAAGGCGCCAGCAGCAACTCCTAAGGCGTCAGCGCTGCGAGCGAGAGCGTATCCACGGCTGGAAGTGAAACCGCTGCAGCTCAATGGAACGGCCAATTCAATCGCAGGGAAATAGAGGCCGGCCGCCAAACCGATCAGCAACTGTCCAACGAGGTATCCGTTGAAGCCTGTGGCCTGAAACAGCACCAAATCCGCCATCAAGGCAAGCAGGGCAGCGGCTCGGACTGGCCATGAGCAGGTAAGACCGCGATCCAGCAAGACGCCACTCAACAGCCTTGCCACCGTTCCGATCAAGGCAGACGCCGCCAATCCTTGACTCACTTGGACTGCCGTGAAGCTGGCCTGGTGAAACACAATCGGTGTCAGATAAATGACACCACCAGCACCAAAAGACGCAATCAGGCGAATGAACGCCACTTCTTGCAAAGGTGCGGGAAACTGGTTCCACCAGTGGACTGGTCTTGGCCTTGCGAAGACGCTCAACAGGACTGCGATTAGCTGCAGGTTGTGTATGCAGTCTGCTGTTTTTTGGCGTCTCACCGCGTCCGTTGTGGGCTGCTTCTCAGCTGGAAGTACAGATCGATGGCACGGTTATTCCCTTTTCCATTGGTGATTTAGCGCTATGGGCGCGGTCTGATGGACGTCACCGCTCCGAACTCAGTAATTGGTTTTCGTTGTTAGCGCCCGAGAGTCGAGTAGGCGTTTTGGAGCTGCTTCAGGCTCCTGTAATCCTGGATCGCAGCATGGCGCGCCAGCTTTTGAATAGCTGGGCTGGCCGGCAATTGTTAGATCAAATTGCTGATTTGGTGCGGGTGGATGATGACACGGAGGGGGTCATCGTTCGTCAAACGATCAACGAACTTCTAACCCGACAGCAGCAGGTCTCCAGCTTGGATTTGCTTGAGGCTTTGCCTGCTGAAAGCGTTCGTCTTGATCTCGATCTCTTGCTCGAGCTGGCATCCAGTTGGCGGATGCAACTGCAGCGCCAACAAAATTTGGTGCGCAGCCTGGATCGCTTTCCCCTGACGGCCTCAGTTTCTGAGCCTGCTGCTGTCTTCCCTCAGGACGTCGACTCGTTGTTGCTACCGCGCTTGATGTCCTTGGCGGTTAGTCATCGCAAGGAGCCATTGGGGTTTCAGCTCTGGTTGCCTGTGGAGGGGGCCCCAAAGCGCGAGCAGTGGATGGTGCTGATGCCTGGACTAGGCGGCAGCCCAGATCATTTCCGTTGGCTTGGCCGCGGCTTGAGTCGTCGCGGATGGGCCGTCTTGGTTCCAGAGCACCCTGGCAGCGATGACGAAGCGGTCCAGGCGCTATTGGAAGGGCGTCTCCCCCCTCCAGGTGCGGAAGTACTTCCCGCTCGGCTGAAAGATCTTGATGCCCTGCTTAAGGCCCGCGATCAGGGTGTGTTTCAAGTGCCGGGTCAACGCTTGGTCCTGGCTGGCCACTCCCTGGGTGCCTTTAATGCGCTGCTTTCAATCGGTGCAAGTCCGGCTCCAGGCCTTGCGCAGCGTTGTACTTCGGTTTTGCGTGATTTGCCGCTCAGCAACTTGTCGCGCTTGTTGCAGTGTCAGTTGGTGGATGTTTCTTTGCCAAAGCAAGTCGCACCCAATGGGTTGTCGGCTGTGATTGGCTTCAACAGTTTTGGCAGCCTGCTCTGGCCCGCTGGCTCTCTTTCGAAAACCGTCAAAGTGCCTGTGTTATTCACTGGCGGCACCCTCGATTTGATCACGCCACCGATCAGCGAACAGTTGGGTTTGTTATTGGCGATGCCTGTCAATCCTTCCAGCCGAGTGGTGCTTGTGGAGGGCGCGAGTCATTTTTCTCCTGTGCGCGTTGAGGGGCAGAGGCAAGGCGGACGGGGTGAGGATCTCTTTCAGCTGGGAGAAGAACTCGTGGGTGTTCAGCCGCTCCAGGTGCAAGCGCTCTTGGAGCAGGAAGTAGTGCAGTTTTTAGTGGAACAAGAACACAGCAATGGTGAGCATCGAGCTCCTGTTAAGACGCTGCATTTGAAGCGGGGAGAGCTTCACCTTCATCGGCTCGATCGAGAAGCGGCGTCAGCTTTGGTGCATCAATAACGGATGCGGGGATCGAGCATGGCGACCAAGAGATCAACCGCCACACTCACCATCACGACAAGGGCGGCGATGGCCACAACAATGCCTTGAACCACTGGATAATCGCGTTGGTTGATGCTCTCGTAAAGGCTCATGGCAATGCCTGGCCAGGAGAAGGTCACTTCAATGAGCAGAGCTCCACCGATGAGCGATGCCACCGTGATTCCTGCGATCGTGAGTACGGGCAGCAAAGCATTGGGCAGGGCATGGCGGAGTACGACCTGGACTTCGCTCAGTCCACGGCTCCTCGCAGATTCCACATAATCCGATTTCAGGGTGCGGTTCAGATTCAGCCGCAGGGCGTTCGTGAACACTCCGCTCAGCAGGAGGCCCAAGGTGCTTGCTGGCAGCACGAGGTGCCGAATGCTTCCTTGCAGGGCAGCCCAATTGCCGCTGATCACGCTGTCAAAGATCAGAAAGCCGCTGCCTTCTGGGGGAATCAAGCTGGGAGGAAATCTGCCGCCAACGGGCAGCCATCCGAGCATGACCGCAAACACGAGTTGGATGAGCATGGCCGCCCAAAACGGGGGTAATGCGTAGGTGCCAATGCCGTAGAGGCGGCCGGCGAAGTCAACTTTCCCCTCGGGCCTGGCAATCCCGCTAAACCCCACGGCTAAGCCCAGAACGGCCGAGATAATTAAGGCGGTGATCCCTAGCTCCAGGCTTGCAGGGAGCGTTTTACTGATGATCGACCGCACCGACTCGTTATTAATCAGTGCATTGCCTAAATCTCCATGAACCAGCTTGCTGAGAAAATCAAAATATTGATTCCAGAGCGATTGATCGAGGCCCAAGCTGCTTCTTAGAGCGGCTTTAGCGGCTTCTGGGGCCCTGCTCCCTAGTACCGCATCCACCGGGTCTCCCGGCGCGACACGCAGTAGCAAAAACACCAGGCTGGCAATCAGCCACAGCATCAGTGGAGCTAGTGCGAGTCGGGTTGCGCAGTAGCGAAACAGCTCCCTTCCTCGTGCCATTAGCGTCTCGCTCCGAGTTGGGACAGATTGACGAGTCCATTGCCATTAAAAGTGGGAGGGTTCAAACGAAGCTGTGCCCAGGCTTTTGGAGCCACAACCCAAACCGGGATGTAAGGAACTCCTTGTGCTGCCATTGCATCCACTGTTGCCAGCTCTTGTAGACGTGCCTTGCCCTGAAGACTGTCGCTACGGCGCAACGCTGCTTGGAGCCCTGGTTCGGTCCAGAACGTGCCGCCATCCGCGGCCTCACCCTCCTTGCAGATGTTCCCTTCCGAGCGCTTGCAACTGAGTAGAGGGGTGAGGTAAGCCTCAGGATCCGGGTAGGAGCCCCAGTCAAGAATCACCGCTTCGAATGATCCTTTGCTGAGCTGTTTGTAAACCGTGGTTGACTCCACGCCGTTGAGGGTCATTTGAATGCAGTTGGGCAGATCCCTCTTCAGCTGAGCTTGCCAGGTGAGGGCCATCAAACGATCGGAAGGAACGTTGGTGCGAAACGTTAAGGGCACTTGCAGCCGACGGCCTGAGCAGTAGCCAGCTTGTTGAAACAACGTTCGGGCTGTTGCAAGGTTGTAGGTCGGCCAGGGCTCGGTTTTGCCTCCCCGTAAACCTGGGGGAATGAGGGATCTCAATGGCTCTCTTTGGGAGTAGCTAACGCGGGCGCTGATCAACCGGCGATCCAGGCTGTGGGCGAGGGCCCGACGCACGGTTTGGCTTTTCATCGGTGGGCTGTTGGTGCGCAGAGTCACAAAGGTGATGTTCGTGGCGGGACCTTTGCTCTCGCGCAGCAGGGTCTTATCAGCTCGTTCGCTCAAGGCTCGTTTTTGATCTTCATCGATGGAGTCCGAAAGCAGTACATCCACTTCTCCGCTGATCAGGGCTCCAAACAGTGCTGTGGAATTGCTGAGATTGATGAGGTCGAGCCCAACATTGTTCGGAGGGTCTCCCCAGTACTGGCGGAAGGGGAGAAGACGTTGTTGGGTGTTGCGAAAGCTGTTGAGGATGTAGGGGCCTGTTCCAATAAATCGATCATTCAAGAAGCGATCGGCATGGTCGGCGTAGGCCTTTGGGGATACGGGGGTGAGATAAGGGGAGGTCAGCAGGCTTTCAAACGAGCTGGAGGGCTGCTTAAGGCGCAGGCGGAGTTCAAAGGGGCTTGGTGTTTCAATCTCGGCAATCCGATCGTTCAGCAAATAGCGCTGGGAGCTGATGCGAAGGAAGCGCTTCAAGCTGAAGGCCATCGCTTTTGCGTCAAAGCGAGTGCCGTCGTGGAACAGCACATCGCGGCGTAGAGGGATGGTCAAGCTGAGACCGTCATCACTGAACTGAGGCTTGGATGCGGCCAATTGGGGCTGAAGCTTTCCGTTGGCGCCTCGGATGTAAAGCGTGTCCCCTAGGGCGCTTAAGACTTGCAAGACCCCTGTTGTGCTCGCCAGTGCTGGATCAAGGGAGGAGATGCGCCCGGCACTGGCCACCGTCAGTCGCTCGCTCTGGCGTTTGGGTTGGCAGGCGCTTTGACTGAAAGCAAGGGCCAAGCCGATCAATACGCTGGCCTGAAGGCGGGAGCGACGGCGATCAGTCACGCAGCGATTCTTGATATCAACTGCCATTCAACGCCCTTAGGGCCCTGCCGTCCTTAGGACACTTCTCCTGAAGGGCTGGAGATCTTCCTCAAGGGCAACTTCAAACACGGGGCAACCATGGGGATCGAGGGGCCATTGGCGGATCCAACAACGGTCATGGTCGTCATCAATCCCGATGACTTGAAACGGATCTTCTCCTGAGCGGAGCTTGATGCAGTCACCTTGATGAAGCGTCATGACAGACCGAGAACTCTGCTGATCGCAGTGTGATCCGTAGGCCAGTGTCAGTTCGTTCGAATAATTCTTACAACTCTCCCTTGTCTCGGGGCTTAACCGCCAGGGCTGAGTTGGTGATGTGAACCTGCTCAAAGACAGCCGAGATGGGCATCCAGGCTTAAGACCCCGGGAAGTGCATGAATGGCTTTGAGCGCTGCACTCATTTGACTATTGCCAACAACGTGAGTGATCACAACGATTTCAGCTCCCGCATCACTGGCTTCAAGCTGAACAATTGATTGAATTGAGACGTTGTGGTCCCCAAAGCAGCTGCCAATGCGGCCGATCACGCCTGGCGAATTTTCTGTTTTGAAACGCAAGTAGTTTCGCTGGCTGGTTTGCTCCGTGTTGGCCAGGTGGCAAGCGCGCCAGCTTGATGCTGCAAGCAGGGGGTCGAGGTTTCCGTCTGCCGGTTTGAGTTTGCGAATTCCAGCAATGTTGAGGATGTCGGCAACCACGGCCGAAGCAGTGGGTCCTGAGCCAGCGCCAGGTCCGTAAAACATCACCCTGCCGATCGGATCACCCTCAACCAAAATCGCGTTGTTCACCCCATTGACGCCGGCGAGGGGATGGTCATTGGGGACCAGGGTGGGTTGAACACTGACCGCCAGAGGCAGCGATGTGGGATGACTGGGGTCGGGCTCCATGCTTTCGGCCACAGCGAGCAGCTTCACGCCGTAGCCCAACTGGGTGGCGTAATCCACGTCTCTGCTTTGCAGCGTGCTGATGCCTGCCGTATAAATACCGTTGCGATCAATGGGGCCTCCGAAGGCCAATCCAGAGAGAATGGCGATTTTGTCGGCGGCATCGAGCCCCTCAACATCTGCGGCTGGGTCTGCTTCGGCATAACCCAGATCCTGGGCGTCGCGAAGGACAGCGTTGTAATCCGCACCCTCCTCGGCCATCCGGCTCAGGATGTAATTGGTGGTGCCATTGATAATTCCGCTCACGCGCTGAATGCGGTTGCCGCCGAGCGATTGCTTGAGCGGTTCAATGATCGGAATCCCGCCGCCAACAGCGGCTTCAATCAGCACATAGACACCTGCGGCCGCAGCGGCCGCGGCAATGTCTTCGCCATGTCTAGCGATGACCGATTTGTTGGCGGTTACAACCGACTTGCCGGCAGCAATCGCGCGCATGATCAGAGTGCGAGCTGGCTCGATGCCTCCCATCACTTCCACCACAACATCAACAGCTGGGTCGTCGACGACGGCTTCCGGGGATGTTGTAAGGATGCTTTCGTCGAGAGCAATGGGCCGAGAGCGGTTTCGATCTCTTACCGCTACACGTACTAGATCCAGATCAGCAATCAGAGGATGTCTCCCTTCAGGCGTCTGGAGAATGCTTGCCACTCCGGCACCCACAGTGCCGAGACCGAGAAGGCCAATTCCGATCCGGGTGGACATTGAACAGGTTCCGTTTGCGTCGCTAATCAGCAGACTCTATGAATCCATAGCGTCATCAGTGCTTTTTAGGGCATGAGCCTGGGATTGCATAGCCCGCAAAATGTTCAAAAAGCCGTTGGCTCTTGAGGGGGTCAGGCTTGCTTGTAGGCCAGTAGCGGCAATGAAGTCGGGATTGACGGCTAGGACCTGATCTGGGGTGAGATTACTCATCCCTTTGATGAGTAAGGCAAGCAGCCCTTTGGTGATCAAGGCATCAGAATCTCCTTGCCAGCACACGTGGTTGTCCTGGAGAGCGGCATGAATAAACACTTGAGACACGCAACCTTGAACCTTGAGGTCTTCGGTTTGAAGCTCTGCGGGCATTACAGGAAGCTTTTTGGCCAGCCACAGCACGTACTCGTAACGCTTGCGTGGTTCTGGCGTGCCGCTAAGCCGATCTACTAAGCGGTCTAGCTCCTCGCTTCCGTATTGGCTTGAAGAGCAGCAGGGTTCTGCCATTGACGGATTCAGCGATTCAGGCTGGGTTGGCGCACCTTAACCATCAGGCTTACAAGTCCGAGCAGGGTAGGTGCCCCCAGCAAGGCCAAAGGTGGTAGCTCGGTGGATTGGTTTTGCGTTTGCACCACCTCGTCCAGTAAGACGCTGCCTTGTCGAATTGGTAATTCCAAATAGTCGCGATGTCCGGGGCCACCATCCACTTGCAAATCCAAGACGCCTTCAACCAGGTCTGGGAGTGTTAAGACCAGTTGTCCATTTGCTCCGATCTCACCGAGTTCATCTCCAGGTGTTCCATCGGCGTTGAGCAGGCGCACAGCGGCACCTTTTACTGGCTCACCTGTGGAGAAGCTGCTGCTGAGCTCTAATTGGCCATCGAGATAGCGCAGTGAGCTTTCGATTCCATGGGCCTGGGCCTGCTGGCCTGCCATGAATCCCAGACTTAAAGCAGTGCAGGTGACCAGCAGTTGTCGTGAAAACACGGACATGGCAGCAGGCTTAGAAGGTTTTTTCATCTTGCAGAACATTTGCTCTACTGGCTAGCCCTACGCAAGCTGCAGCCTTGCTCGGTGATCCATCCATCCAAAGGCTGATCCCAGGGTTCTGCCGGTAGCAAGGTGGGATGGACGCATGCCTCCGGTAGGACGGCAAACGTCGGCAGCGCTGACCATCCCGGTTGACTGAGTAGGCGGTCATAACAGCCGCCTCCGTAGCCCAGGCGCATGCCGTTTCGATCGACGGCAAGGGCTGGAAGAAGCAAAAGGGCTAGCTCGGTGGGCCTTAGCGCTGGCGATGTGAGTGGGGCAGGAATGGAAAAGGCATCGCCGCGAAGCTCTATTGGCGATGGGGCGTCTTGCCAAAAGTGGTAGGTCACGCTGTAATCCGCTGCCGTTGCAGGCAGGGCAAGAGGTGCAGGCTGTAGTTCGGCCAACAGGCGTAAATCGGGTTCCCCCGGAAGGGGCCAGGTGATTCCGATGGCTCCATGGTGGTGAGGAGCCCCCTGGGCGTTCAGATGGGCAAGCACGCTCTGTACCAGCGAGGAATTCAGCCTTGGCATCTGCGCATGGCGTATGAGGCGGTATTCAGACCTCAGAGCTTTTTTATTCATGAGCTTGTCTTCATAAGCTTGCTCGGCAGAGCGCGATGCCTTGATCTCTTGGGGCGTGCGCGATGTATCGAGTGGTGTGTCGAGCCATTGCGGCAAATGGGTTGGGGTTGAGCTCTATGCCAATGACCTTGGCAACCCTTGTCGCAATCACTGTGAAACCACCGGGTAACCATTTTCAAGCAGTTTGTGAGATCGATGTGGGTCTGGCCATCTCTTGGGTTCGAGAGGGTGATGTCTGAGGTAACTTCGCGTTATCAAAAAATGAGGACTGATGAACAAGCTCAAAACTTGGCTGAAGCAGCTCAATGCTTATGCAAACAAGCATCTTCAGACCTGGGAGGTTGAAAGAAAGCGCTGAAAAATGGTGACCTTGAAGACTTGATCGTTGCGCTGCATGGTGATTTTTCTTGTTGCGTCTACTTATGGTTTAAAACGTGAATAAAACGCTGCTTTGATTGATGAGAGCTCTTTCTTTTTGTGCTTCTCTGTTGCTGGCCTTGCCTGTGGCTGCAGCTGAGAAGGGCACGTCGACAGCCCAGGGTGTGAATGAACAGATGGCAACGGCTCAAGCGATGCGCAGTGTCCCTAAGGGGGCAACAGTTATGGATACCAGCTGTAAAGAAATTGGTGTTGGTGCATTCACCTATCGGTTTCAATGCTCAGTGCATTGGGCTCAATAATCAGCGCAGCTTTCATGTCCATTCTTGATACCAGCCTGGGTGATTTGGCATTTTGGTCAGAGGCAAGCCAGGTCACCAAGTTATTGCCCTGGTCTCCATTCATGAAGCTCTTGTGCGTATCGATTGAAAGGATCTAGCAAAGAGTTCTCTGTCAGTTAAAGAATGAGCGCTCTCTCTCCCCTCGGTATGCTTGTTCCCAGTAAAGGCAGTGCAGCACTGGGAGTTGGAGGAATTAGATCCATTTTGATACCGACTTCTTGGGTTCGCTCTGAGGATTGACTGCAGAGAGTGTTCTGAAATAGCTGATGTCTTAGAAGTCATCGCAACAGCGACGACAGAGATGAGCCCAACGCAAAAGCAAAAGCAAATGCAAACTCAGAGGATGGAGACCTTGCCGGAGGCAACATCGAAATACCCGGCCACGATTTGAAGATCTCCCGATTGAACTGCGTTGGCCAAAACTTCGCTGCGTTTCGTGAGCTGTTGAGCCGTCGCACTGGCATTGTTTGTGATGGCGTTCGCCAAGGTGTCTCCTGGGACCAAGTTGGCTCGAATCGGCTCGATGAGCTGATCGAATAGTGGCGTGAGTTTTTGATTTGCTCGAGCGGCTTGAACAGCGCCACAATTGCTGTGGCCCAATACCAAAATCAAGGGCGTTTTTAAGACCGCAACTCCAAACTCGAGAGAGGCAATTCCCTCGTCAAAAGGAGTGTTCCCTGCGCTACGCACAACAAACAAATCACCAGCAGCAGCATCAAAAATCCATTCCGGAGCAACTCTGGAGTCAGCACAGCTAATGATGGAAGCCCAAGGGGATTGAGACTCTTCCAGAACGCTTGCAGGAAGGAAGCAATTGTCTAACCAAAGGTTGGACATCACTTGTGCGCGTTCGTTCAAACTCGTTGCCTTGTTCTTCGCTTGCCAAGCTGCCGCAAACCGCGCATTTCCATCGATCAGGGCCGTGAGTGAATCGTCTGGCCGGCAGGATCGGGCTGATTCCTTCGGCGCTGGAAATGCTGCTTCGGCCTTAGCCGGCTTGATCAACTGCATCGCAGCCCCGAGACCAAAAGCGTTTAGGCCTCCACGAAACAGAAAAGAGCGTCGATTGAGTGTCACGAAACCTGCTTGAAGTGAGACTCAATTCCCAGGGTGCTGATCAAGACCCAGTGAGGACGATTCGCAAAGTTTAGACAGGCCTCTCATTCCAATTACACGTTTTGAAGTGCTGTGAACACATTAATTTCAAGCTCTTAGAGGCATTGATTGCAGCCAGGTTGGCTTGCGTGGTGATGCTCATAGCCTATTTGTGATCCCTAAGACCTTCTCTAGATCGACCGATGCCACTCATCAGGCTGAGCGATCCCTTCCATACTTTCTTCATGATGAGCACTGATTTAAGTCTTTGCTCCTTCGGTTCATAGGCCGTTGACTAATCGATTCCGCGCGCTGTCGCGCTCAAAGATGTAAAGGGCTTTTAGATCGATTCTGCGGCGAGATACAGCGAACCAGCAAATCCATCGCGTCGTTTTCGATCACCCCATACACATTGCAGATCCCCCTGTGTTTCCTTGTGATAAAGATCTTCTGCGAGCTGCACAAGATTTCCGCCGGTCTGCAAATAGTCATCGGCGCTCTCGTATCCATTGTTTTGAAGCCACTGCACGGTGAGGTTGATCGCAGTTTCTTCGACCCTGGTCATTGCACCGTCACGTTATCTTGACGTTTTACTCGGCTGATCTCTTCAGTGCTTGGCAATAAAAAACCCCGCTGGTGGCGGGGCTTAACTCAATCAATAAGAGAAGAACTCACTCGTCGCCTTCTTCTTCACCACCTACAGGAATCAAGCGAATGGCTTTTTTGCCAAGCTTGATGGTGAATTCGTCACCAACTTGGAGATCGAGCATAGCGGTGTAAGCCTTGCCGATCAGCAGATTGCCGTTGCCCTGAACTGTTGCAACGTAAGAAAGCTTGCGTCCACCTTTACCAACACCAGCGTTTCCGCCGCCGAGGTCAATGCCTTTGGCATTGAGGAGAGCTTCATAAAAGGCGGTGAAATTGACCCGGTCACTGCCGTCTTTCTTTTTAGAGACGTAGCCACAAGCTGTGGCTAGATCAGTCTTGGATACATCGCCAAGGTCTTTGACCTTGGTAAGCAGGTCGGCACCGGTAAGCATTTGAAACTTGCGTTTCACTATTAATAACAAACTTCATGCCTATCAGTCAACTATTTGGCCATATCAGTTGTTTTCCCTTTTGCCTCTTTTTCTGGCCGGAAACGATTCCGATTCAATAGTTCTTCATCACGTGGGATGCTTTGACTCACTTTTACAAGTGACTGCAGGGCTTTTGAGGTTTTGGGGATAATGCTCTCTTCCCAGAGCAGAGTCAGATGGAGATCTTGATTTTGATACCTGGCTCATTTGCGGTCTGATACAGCGGCGTGTCTTACATCCACATGGTGAGGGGCTGATGTGGTCGTTCCTTGTGCCGCAGATCAATGGGATAAACAAGCTCGTCGAATGGTTTCGGCTTGCATTGACTACTAAGAAGGTTGTCAACTTGGTGGCTGCCTTGGTTGTGCTCAGTTGAGCGGCTGTTATTACCAACCGCCCCGCAGCTGATTGATCTCTTGAGATCAATCCAGCCTCAGGATGCAGCTGACCAGGCCAGTTCAAGTCGATGAATTAAGCAGGCCTCGCGAATCCGTTGCTCATTGCTTGCGTATCGCAACGGTAAAGACAGTGCTGCGCTAAGTCAGCCTCTGCTCTTTCTGAAGTCAATATCGATGCGATGAGGTTTGTGCTGTCGCTTTATGCATTGTCTATAAAGCTAGATGAGATCGTGCTTCTCAGCTCTAACGCTGCACAACAGCGGACAGTGGAACCAATCGTTAACGATTTCTACTCAGTGAGTGGATTTCAAGATTTCAACGCTCTCAACTGTGAGCTGTTTCAGTAGTTATCAGCTGAGCGAGCTGTCTGTGAGACTTGATCACATCGGCTGCCATCAAGATTGCGCAGGGTTTTGACGCATTTTCGGGAAATGACCAGCTTTTTACTGACCTCTATGTGATAGAGATCGCAAATCACGTAGTGCTGGATGGTAAGAGCATGATTGGGTTGTTGGGGTGGGCCAGTTTTGCTTCGACAGGCGATGCTTGATCGCTCACGGGTAACTCAGCCCCTCACCCCATCCTTAGTTTGATATCAAACCCTGTCTTTGCAGTGGGTTCTCACATCAAAGTCTTGGTAGAAACGCTGCGAGGCTGGGAATCACCGTTGAGCTTGCTCATGGGGGAAAGCAATGCGTGATTCTTCATTGACCGCGGACAATGCCCTGTTGCTGAGAGATCACTTCAATGCAATGGAGGAAACATTCGGGCGAGTGGAACGCTTGGCCTCTGATTGTTTGCAATGTCAGTGAGGTGCGAAGGCTTTCCCTTGTTGTTTTTGGTTATCGATGGTTTCTTTCTCAAGATTTGATTAGAACCTGAGTTCCGCTGGTAAGTGAATGCCCGCACCAAAATCCACAACTCAACCCAACGCCCGTTGCTGGGTTTGGTTCAAGGGCGATCCTCTAAAGACCGAGGGATGTTGGAAGGGGGGCTGGTACGGAGCTCCTTCCGTGATTGGAGGTGTGAGGATTGAACATCACGATTATGTGCCGTGCAGGGTGCCTGAGTGGAGGGTGGTTTTCTCGGAGCCTGCTGATTTGCTATCACCTCCTTCCGCTCCAGATGATGTGGAGTGGAAGCTGTATCCCACTGAGCCTCAGTGATTGTTTCGCTATTCGTCCATACCAACGCAATCAAGCAATCCATTCGTCAGATCGAAGTCGCGCCGTGATTGAGCCTGGTTTCTGAATACTATTTAGGAGATATTTGTTATTCCGTTTTTAGAGATATAAACCATTAAATTAATCAATTAAGGGATTGGTATGGATGGACTCATGGGGTAAGATTAGGTCTAGCTTTTGTCACCCTGTTTTGGTTTGTTTAAGGTGGAAAGTCGCGAGCGAATTACTCTTTTATGGCTGCTTGGCCTAGTAATTGCAAGCTTTCTAGGCTTTTGAGTGTCTGTTGGGCCTGTGCCAACATCGGACGCCCTTGGGGAGCACAATCTGCGATGAGTGAGGCCGCTAATGAGGCTTCGGATTTAACTAGCGTCATACAGTGCTCAATTCGCGACATGGGTCCTGCGGCTATGGACTCGCTTTTTTTGATCAAAGCGGGAGCAATCTGATTGAGAAGTTGATTGAGCGCTTTCTGTATGGATTCAATACTTACTTCTGTTGGTTCTAACTGTTGATCAGATGGGTTCATTTTGGCCGTTTTGAGTTGTGAATGAAATGTTTAAGGTTTGAGTGCTGTTTTCAAGCGATTCATTCCTGTTCAGTGGTTGTTTCATTTGGTTGATTAGCTGATCACCCGCATCCTCATGGGGTGACAGTCTCATCTGCCATTTTTATCCCGAGTTGGTTCAGCAGTCGGTACACCTATAAATCGATGAAGTCAGCTAAAAATTATGAGGAGCAGCTGTAATGGGATATGCCCCCTGCGTTGAGGTACTGATCAGGTTTCAGACGGTAATATTTCTCTTCGATGGCTCGTGATTGCTCCTCGTAGGGATGGCTAAAGACCTCCTGCAGCTCTTTGATTAGTGCATAGTCGCCTTGCTTCGCTTGTTGATAAGCAGGAGCAATGAGCCACTCGCGCCAGGTGTATTTCGGATTCACTCGCTTCATCTTTAATGCAATCTCGTCTGGATTCCCAATGTCCCTTATCAGCTCGTTCCAGTTGTGGATCCAGGTTTGCCATTGATCTTCCACTTGCGGGGAGATCGATGAATAAAAGCTTTTTTTCACCGCCGACAAATCATCTGGAATCTTGGAGAGCTCGCGGAAGAAAATTGTAAAATCCACTTTTGTATGAACCATTAGTTGTAATAACTCCTGTACCAGTGCATCGTCGTAGTGTGCTAGGCCAAGCTTATTTGCCCACATTCGTTGAATGGCAGTGTTTATTGTTTGTTTAAACCCAGCACAGATCTGGTCTAATTGCTCTAATGCCACCGCATCATCTGTGATAAGTAATCTTATCGATTTCCAGAACATGTAAAAATTGGCTTCTGCTGCGACGGGCTGGTTGAAAAATGAAAAGTGTTCACCACCTCCAATCCAAGGCTGGTATTGGGGATCAAAGATCTCACAAAATCCAAATGGTCCATAGTCCAGTGTAAAACCACCAGCTGCACAGTTATCACTATTGAAATTACCTTGGCAATAACCTATGCGTAGCCAATGCGCAACCAAGGCCGTAAGACGTTCTTTGTAGAGCTCTGCTAATTTTACTAATTGAGTTGAAAAATTTAATGTCTGATTGATTTCAGATTTGTATTCTCGATCGATTAAATGCAACACTATCATTCGTAACTCTTTTAACACTTCTGGATCGTTGCTGTTTCGAGCCCGCCGTGCAAATAATTCCAATTGACCAACGCGTATAAATGAAGGTGCAACACGGGTAGAAATTGCAACCGGATCCTCTACTAAAATATCGGGATCAGAAGAGTTTGAGTTTTCTGAATACCAAGGTCGTCGAACTGTTTCTGTCTGCGAAACATAGAGTGTCAGAGAACGCGATGTTGGAACTCTGAGGGCATGCATTAACTCTTGTGCCAGAAACTCTCTAACGCTTGAGCGCAGAACTGCGCGTCCATCTGCACCCCGGCAGTATGGAGTAGGTCCTCCGCCTTTTAATTGCATCTCCCAGCGCTGACTTTGAAAGATGCCCTCAAACACAGAAATGGCTCGACCATCCCCATAACCATTTCCATTTCCAAATGGACATTGTTGATTATATTCAGTTCCATAAATAGATAATGCATAACCTGTGGCCCAGCCAAAAGGTCGTATCGGGTTTCTGGTTTCAGAGAAATCACCTGAGAATAGTTTCTTAAATTCTTCGTTGAAGGCCAGGTTTTGATCCAAGCCAAGTTCGGAGAAAAATGTTTCGCTATGGCTTACATAGATGGGCTGTCCTAGGGGTTTTGGTGTAACGCGAACAAAATGACCAGAGCGGACCTGTCGAGGACGATGATCTTGTCCATCTTTTGTGGATTCTGGATCAGGATGAAGATTATCTAATAATGAATAACTAGCAAGCTTTATGAAATCGTCAAACGTGGTTGGAGATTGTTCTGAACTGGAATTGGATGAATGTGACATTCTCGTTGCCAGCCCTTGTGATCGTTTGACCATCATACCTAGTTGCATCTCCTGTGGTCATGTCGCGGTCTTGAAGTTATGTTTCTCTATTGAATTGATGCGTGGAAGCAAAAGGTTCTGACTCAAATATACCCTTTAAATCTTTTCATCAACGGATGTGCTGATATGGTTCTAACCCTTGATCTATGTCTTTTAATCGTCTGCATGCTTTGATTGATGGGTCTTGTCTTGCCTTTGCTTCTTCTTTCTTCTCTCTGATGGTGTATTGATTTAGTTGCGATCAGTGAGTATAATCAAAAAGTTAAAAGATCTGACTCTTCCTTTGGGCTTTTAAGCCCTTGCTATTGACGATGGACTTAATTCGGTCTAATGCTATAACGACCCTTCATCGACTTGCTTCGGTTGATGATGTTGTTCAATTCGTGCGTTTGTGTGTGGATAATAATCTTGTTATAGATTTTATTTTGAAGGAGGAGCTTGATGCTTTTATCAAGCCAAGCAATAATTCTGGCTCTTGGGTTCGTCAGCAGATTGATGGTGTCAGGGTTAAGGCTGTTGATCAAAATGGCTTTACGATCTATGCAATCTGGATAAGGGAATCCCTCATGAAAGATTATGTGGCTTATTTGGAATCGATTAAGAAAACTCTCTCTGATGCATCAGCGTTTTCATTTCCAGTCATCTAAGAATTCATTCGAGATTATTTGATTAACATATTGTGAACTCTCCGACATGTTCTCTTTTTACGCCAATGTATTCTTCTAATACGGCGTCCTCGTTGAATTTCCCAGTGATGCACTCGATAACCTGTGTGTGGATAAAAGCAGATTCTTCTGCTTTGCCTTCTTGGTAGGCAAACCTATCTGGATAGAGAGTTCGGTACTCATCCGGGATTGTGATAAACCAGCTGCTTTCATCACCTGCATAATAAATTTCTCCAGCGATTCGGTAGAACTCGCCAAATTCTTTTGCAGGTTCGGGAACCTTCTGGTAGATCTTTGCTTGTTCGTCAGCGGTGAGCCCAAGCCAGTTCAGGCTCTGTTCCATCTTCTCGTTCATTAGAAGCAGGGAAACCAATCTCCCATTGATAGCAGTTTTTCTTCGTGCTTACTGATTAAAAGACAACCTGTGTTGCGGTTCCTCCGGCATCAGCGCTAATGCTCGTTTGTTGCTTCATCTTGTCTTTCACGTATGGATGACTTCTACTCGTTCGTTTTGGTCTGCGTTAAGCATCCTTATATTGCATGCTCTACTCGTTGCTGAGCACGAGACCTTTGGCTGTAAGGGGTTGCAGGCTTTCCTATCCGCAGGCGCCTATGCATTCGAAGGTTCCAGTGCTGGAGGCTTCCATCGCCATGAAGATGATCACAACCGTGGCTGCCACGAGAACTACGGGTCCGATTTGTGTATCAGTTCCCATTCCCAATGCCCTCAGTCAATTGCCTCATTCCATCCAAACTCTTGATGACCACCGCATCAATATTGATCCTGTAAGGCTTAGGCGTTCAGGTTCAAATTGCTGCATTGGTGATGAATTGTCATTGCAGGCTTTGCTGACGGGCATCCAAGTGAAGCTGTGTTGTGGCTCCGTTGCCTGTGATCTTTTGGATTCACTACAGATTTCGTCTCGCGTAACAGCGTTTATATCTGTCACAATATAAAGATGATAAC
>JASJLK010000036.1:0-18995 GCA_037620855.1 Synechococcus sp. ChBW.bin.23
AAAGACGGTTGTTGGTGGAGGTAACCCACTCACAGAACTGCTGCCAGCCGTTGGCGCCGGAGCGCTGCTGGATGGTGGTAGTCATGAATACGGAAAAGAAGGTCTCGAAAGAGACGGTTACGGAAGGGCAGGACGCCCTGCAAAAAGGATTGTAAAGCAAGTTTGCGGTTTGTGTTCGAGCTTTAAGGACGAACATCTCCTTTTGCTTCACGGCAAGAGCAGCTTCAAAAGAGCAACTTCAGAAAGGCTTAAGATTTAGGCGGACACCTTGTGGACAGTCTCGTGGTTTTAATTCGATGGCTTCAATCTGGCCAGCGCACTGAGGAAACTGTTCCTGTCGCCATGGCCCGACATAGGCGGAATGAGCTTGAAGCTCAAGGAGCGATTGTGTACTGGAGCGAACGACTAGGCAACGCCTTCTAGCCATCCAAACTGGTTTCGTCGCAACAGGAACAATGACAATCAGCTTCAGGGCATCCCGCTTCCAAAGAAGGGTCATCACTGTTGCGTTAGCCAGCTCTGCAGCAATGGCTCTCAGCGCCTGCGGATCAAAAACACTGCCTGTCAACAAGACACAGCGCGAAACGATCAATCGCTTGGAACAACGCATTGAGCAGCTCGAACGCCAAGTCGGAGAACAGCTCCCAACGACTTCAGGCAACAGCAGCAAGGTTCCTGCCGGCCCTGTTAGTTCCATCACGATGAGGACAGGAACTGCTGATGACAGGTTGAGGATCTACTGGGCTGACGGCACACGCAGTGACCTCCCCTGCACCAAAGAACAAAACACTTGGGCATGTGGTTAAAGCTGTCCCTGGAAAACAAGTCGCAACTGATTACATCTCCAGCGTGCTTAGACCGTTGAACAAGTGATTCGTCGCGTCAAAATTGCAGCATGAATCAGCTCACAACCGTGTTGGCGCTCATCAGCGGCATTTGGCTATTGGCTCCAAATGCTGCAACAGCACAGGCCTCCAAGCCATTACCACTAGCGCAACCAAAAGCAGCGAATCTCGCGCGCAAGCGTGCAGAGTCTCTGAATGGAGGTTTAGGTCAATACAGAGCAGCAAGCTGCATGTACGAAACCGGAGCAGGGTCCTGTCTCGAGTCCATCAGCGATAAAGGATTCCAATTCTTGTTTCAAGGTGGTGCGCCTGGTTGGCAACAGCAAACCCCTACCAACCCAACCATCGAGACATCGGTGCTTGTCTCCAGAGACGGTGACCGAATCCTGGAGGTCTCTTACAACGAAACGATCCGTTAAGTGCAAGATTTAGTTGACAGATCAGGCCACCGTGACTCCGATGTAGGGGCGTTATTTGGTTCTGCATGAATCTCCGTACCCTCTCGGCAATGGCCTTGATCACTGGTGCAAGTGTGATGGGCGCAACACCTGGACTCGCTCAAGACACCATCTCGGCGTCCCAAGTGAGAGCGATCAATTTGGCTCGCAACACTGCTGTTGCCGAAAATGGTGGTCTTACCGTTTACCGCCCTCAGCAATGCATGTTTCAGACCAGTGATGGAGGAGGGGATTGCCTTGTGAATCAAGACGACAACGGATACACCTTCCAATTTCTTGGTGGAGCCCCAGGATGGCCTCAAAACGACAGTTCACCCACCACAGAAACAGAAATCCAGATTGCTCCTGATGGGCGAACCGTGAATGAGGTCCTCTACAACGGATCACCCCGCTGATAGCTGAGCTTGTAGTGCCTCTGTCCATTTAAAAGACAGAGGCCAGCTTTCTCTAAGGGTGAGACTCAACGCAATGGCCTTTTCGGCATAAGCCGCTTCATTAATAAAAAGAGGGACCTGTCCATCAGCCCCCTGATAGGGAATGCAGCTGCCATCAGCCTTCTGAAAGAGCGGATCGCCACGACGCATGGGCTGCCAGTCCGAACCCTGACGCTGAGGGTGAACGAAAGCGTCGGGTGCACCGGATGAAGAACGCGGGAGGTCAAGACTCCCCAGATGGCGATGAACCAACAATTGCCTGGGGTAGCGGGCTCGACCAGCCAGCACATCAGAGCAGGCCTCAAAGACGGCCTCGAGAGCCAGGCGAGTTTGCGTCAAGATTTTGTAGTGACGCACCATCTGGGGGACGGGCCCCACTTCAATCACCAGTCCACAGGGCCAGCTCTCCACCAAAAAGCCTTGTTGAGCCTGATCTGCTTCATGGAGATAAACCGGTAAGCCAAGACGTCCCTGAACAAGTGTCGCCAATGCCAAATCAGCAGGCCGACGTCCATAGACCACTAAGGAGCTTCCCATCGAAGACGTGGTGCTGTGGAGATCGATCACAAACCCACAGGCCTCGATGCCTTCCGGGCCATAACGGCTAACCAGGTCGAAGGCACGCTGAACTTCGAGATCCACCTTGAATGATGAAGTCAGCTCTAAGCCAACCTGCTCAAGAAGACCAGGCTGGAACGATCGATTGAGATCTCTTTCGAGGTAACGACAACCTTTGGCATAGGCATCGGGATTGCCAATCACCGAAAGCGCCTCGCATCCATGGGTCTGAATCAAATGTGGCTGCTGCTGCCATTGTTCCAATAGCCAGGGAGCATTGATCTCATTCCCATGGGTTCCAGCCACCACAAGCACTCGAGGGCTTGGCATCAACTCTCAGCAGCCTCAAACAATCTGTTGGAAGATAAGAGGAAATGGAACAACGATGGCGATCCATCCACTGATTGTGCGCAGCGCTCGTCAAGGATGGCGCTGGCAATGGCTCCGCTTGATGGGAGGACTAGGCCCTGCCGACCAAGGAGGTCACTATCAGCGCCCAACCAGCACGCCGATGCAAACCCTCGTCTTAGGGGAGAAGGAGCTTGAAGCAAGAGACAGCAAAACAAAACCCCAGCTGATCGTTGGCCGAAGTTGCCCATGGGCACATCGTGTCTGGCTGGTGTTTCAACTAAGAGGACTCAGCGCAAGCATCAACCTGCTGATGGCCAATGCCGATCACGACGAAGGGCGTTGGCGACTGGAGCCGACCTGGCTCGGCTGCGACAGCCTCCTTGATCTTTACAAGTTGTGCGGAGCACCTCCCAGCCACAGGGCCACGGTGCCGGTCCTGGTTGATCCGGGTGCAAGCGCATCCGATCAACCCCGATTGCTGGGGAATGACAGCACCCCCCTGAGCGCAGCACTGTGTTCATGGCCAGCTGAGGCGACGGCACTCAATCTCGCCCCAAGCGAATTGAATTCTTCAATTGCGTCTTGGCAAGAGTTGATCCAACCCGCGATCAACGACGGCGTTTATCGATGTGGATTTGCACGGAACCAACGGGCCTTTGATCAAGCCAGCCAAGCCTTATTTTCAGCTTTGGAACAAGTGGAAGAGAGCTTGCAAACCAAAGGACCATGGCTCTGCGGCGAGCAACTCACGCTGGCGGACATCCGTCTTTTCCCCACGTTGATCCGCTGGGAAATGGTTTATGAACCCCTATTTGGCTGTAGTGCCAAACCACTTTGGATGTTTCCAGCACTTTGGAGTTGGCGTCAACGATTTTTTGCGCTGGCTGGAATTAGTGAGAGTTGCAACAGCCAAAAGTGGAAACAGGATTATTTCGGAGCACTCTTTCCGCTCAACCCAAGTGGAATCGTTCCAGATGGCCCTGACCTGAGCAGACTGATTGGGGCGGGAGTGGCACAACCGAAATGACGACCAACAGCAAGACAAGAGCAGAACAATCAGAACCCAGTTTTGAGGGGGTGTACGGCCCCTATTGCATCACTCTTCGGGATCAGCGAGAGGTTCAGCTTTACCGAATCTGCTTGCTGATCTGTGGTCTGAGCTTCAGTGCCGGACTCGGACAATGGATTCTCATAGGGCCCCAGCTAGCGCCCCTATGGCTGTTGCCTCTTGCCGTATCACTAGGCCTGGCCTTGCGCTGGATTCATATTTACTTGCGCCCTCTCCATCAAGCCCTTCAACTATTTTGGGCCGCTGGATGCATCGGCTGGCTGGTCTTAGCCATCCAGGCCGGTCCTTCCAACATTTTCAACACACTCGAAAGCCAACGTCTTTGGACCCTGGTGATTGGCCCTCTGTTTGCAGCTCTAGTAGGCATCGGCTTCAAGGAATTCTTTTGCTTCAGACGCCCAGAAGCAATCGGACTCACTCTGCTTCTACCAGTGGCACTCCTCGGCCATTTGAGTGGCCTAATTGCAGGGCCAGCAGCCATCAGCATGATGGCGATTTCCTCCGCTCTTCTCGTGCTTCTTGCCTTACGCAAATTCGGTATGGAGGCCGCTGCTGACGTCGGAGATAAGAGCGTATTTGCTTATCTAGAAGACCTGCGTAAGGCCAAGAGCACGTGAGTCTGATCAGTCTTGTCAATGCATCTAAAGACTTCGGCATCCGCACGCTGTTTGCTGACCTAACTCTCCATATACGGGAGGGTGATCGCCTGGGACTCATTGGCCCCAATGGGTCAGGAAAATCGACCTTGCTGAGAGTGCTTGCAGGCGAGGAGCCGCTTGGGGGAGGAGAACGACGCTGCTCATCGCGGTTGAGGGTCGAGCTTGTGGGCCAAGAGAGCAGCGTGGACCCGGGCCTCACCGTCTTGGAGCAGGTGTTGGCAGGGTGCGGAGAAAAACGAGACCTGCTGCTGCGTTTCAGTGAACTCAGCGAAGCCGTTGCCGACAATCCGGACAACGCTGTGCTGCTAGCCGAGCTGGGCGTCCTAAGTCAAAGAATGGATGAATCAGAGGCTTGGAGTCTCGAACAACAGTGCCAGGAAGTCCTGCAAAGGCTTGGGATCACTGATCTGCACAGCCCTGTGGAAGCGCTTTCAGGTGGATATCGCAAACGGGTAGGTCTGGCATCGGCCCTTGTGGCTTGTCCTGATGTCCTTCTTCTCGATGAGCCCACCAACCACCTTGATGCCGCAGCGGTGGAGTGGTTGCAAAGCTGGCTAAATCGGTATCCAGGAGCGGTCGTCCTCGTTACCCATGACCGCTATGTACTTGATCGCGTGACCCGCAGGATCGTGGAAGTGGAGCTGGGGGAAGCACGCAGTATTGACGGCAATTACAGCGCTTATCTGCAGCGAAAAGCCGAACAAAATCTCGCCGATGCCGCTGGTGCTGCCAAATTCAAAAGCGTGCTCCGACGCGAATTGGCTTGGTTACGCCAAGGGCCAAAGGCACGCAGCACCAAACAAAAAGCGCGGTTGCAACGCATCGACGAGATGCAGAGTGCGCCAACGAAACAGAGTCGCGGCCAGTTGGAGATGGCCAGTGTGAGTCGTCGTATTGGGAAGTTAGCGATCGAAGCGGAGCATCTCTCCGTCTCAGCTGACGGCAGCAAAGACGGCCCCTTATTGCTCTCAGACTTCAGTTACAGCTTCAGCCCAGAAGATCGTGTCGGAATCATTGGCCCCAACGGAAGTGGCAAATCAACCCTGCTTGATCTGATCGCGGGGCGCCGTCAGCCAACTGGCGGGTCGCTTCAGATTGGAGAAACTGTTCATCTCGGATATCTCGACCAACACACCGATGTCCTCAGCGATGGGAAGGGGTTAGAACGCAAAGTTATCGACTTTGTCGAGGAAGCGGCATCAACTATTGACCTGGGGAATGAACAACTCAGTGCATCTCAGCTGCTGGAACGCTTTTTGTTCCCACCAGCTCAACAACACAGCCCCCTCAGCAAGCTCTCTGGTGGAGAGCGACGGCGCTTAAGCCTGTGCCGCATGTTGATTCAGGCCCCCAATGTATTGCTGCTCGACGAGCCAACCAACGACTTGGATGTCCAGACCCTGAGTGTGCTCGAAGACCTCCTCGAGGATTTCCGTGGCTGTGTTGTCGTCGTGTCGCACGATCGCTATTTCCTAGACCGCACCGTTGACCGTCTCTTCTGTTTTGAGAACGGGCGCTTGCAGCGTTTTGAAGGGAACTACAGCGCATTTCTTGATCACCGTCGTGATCTAGAGAAAGCGCAAAGCGAAGCAATGGCAGCGCAGCAAACCGCCCAACGTTCGGCAAAAGCAGCTTCCAAAAAGGTCTCACCTCCAGGCAACAAGCCGAAACGGCGCAGCTTCAAAGAATCGAAGGAGCTGGAGCGCCTCGACAGCGACCTCCCCGCCCTGGAGCTGAGAAAACAGGAGCTGGAACATGCCATAGCTAGTGGTAGGGGAGATCTCAGCTCTCTAAGCTTGGAACTCGCAGCTTTGTTGGACTCGCTTCATACCAGTGAAGAGCGCTGGCTTGTGCTCAGTGAACTCGAGCCATAAGCCTTATTACTCACGGTACAGATCGCATGGCTCTTAGTCAGTGATGCCCGCCAACAAGAGATTCAGCACCTTGAGAGATGCCAGCCATGTTGTTAAGGGAACCATCTCGCCGGCAGAATCATTGGCACTAGAGAAAACCAGCCGGAAAATAATTTCATCGCAATTGGCTTTTAAGAGCCGCCGATTCCATGAAATCCATCGACGAGCACATCAAGAAAGATCAGTCAGAGATTGAAGCAGCTCGTGCCTCAGGAGACCAAGCAAAGGAGCGTCACCTGACTGACGAGCTTCATTCTCTTGAGGAATACAAGGAACACAATCCTGAGGACAGGCAAGATCCCACCTCACTCGAGCTTTATTGCGATGCAAACCCAGACGCCGACGAGTGCCGCGTCTACGACGACTGAGCCATCGAGCCCTTATTAGTAATGAACCTGCCTTCCAAGGCAGGTTTTTTATGCCCTTCCAATCCAGCATCCAGCCCTAGATCCCCAATTCGCTCCAAACACGATCCAACATCTGATTCAACCCGCGACTCATCGCTGCTGAGATCAGTAGAGGAGTGCGTCCGCTGGCATCAGTTAGAGCAGACACGATCGCGTCCAGATCCTCTTCCTGAATGAGCTCTTGCTTATTTATAACCAGAATTCTGGGGCGCTCAACCAGCCCATGTCCATAGGCTTCAAGCTCCTTTTCAACAACGCGCAGATCCAGCAAGGGATCTTCGGCGCCGCCATCCACAAGGTGAATGAGGAGTCGGGTGCGTTCGATATGGCGGAGGAAATCGTGGCCCAGGCCCGCGCCCTGGGCTGCACCAGCAATCAAACCCGGAATATCAGCAAACACGGTGCCGTCTCCCGTCGGGCGGCGCACCACACCAAGATTCGGAATCAGGGTTGTGAACGGGTAGTCGGCAATTTTGGGTCGAGCTGCAGACAAAACACTGATCAGGGTGCTTTTCCCTGCATTCGGAAGCCCAATAATCCCCACTTCGGCTAACAGCTTGAGCTCCAGCTGCAACGGCCATTCTTCGCCGTCACGGCCCTCCGTGAATTTTTCTGGAGCACGATTTCGATTACTCAGATAATGGGCATTGCCCAGCCCGCCCCTACCTCCAAACGCCACAGTGAGACGTTCTCCAGGTGTCGTGAGGTCACCGAGCACGATTCCCGTACTCATATGACAAACCTCAGTGCCACATGGAACCTTGATCACCAACGGCGGGCCTGATGCCCCAGTGCAGCGATTGGGACCTCCCCTGCGCCCATCATCCCCTGCGAATAGTCGTTTGTATTTGAAATCCAAAAGGGTTTGCAGGTTGGAATCTGCCTCCAACACAACATCCGCGCCCTGGCCTCCATCACCACCAGAAGGTCCTCCCGCTGGAACATATTTTTCTCGACGGAAGGCCATGATGCCGTCGCCACCACGGCCACCTCGCACGGAAATGCGCGCTTGGTCGATGAACTGCACAGCAAGCCTCGGTTGGGGCCAATTCCCAACCCTAGGATCGAAGAGTACGAGGACAAGAGCTTGGCCGGGGTTCGCTTCAAGGCACTCAGCAAGAACTATCCGTCCCGTGGGGGGGGCAAGCCTGTAGAGGTGATCCGTGATCTCTCCCTCAGCATCGCTGACGGAGAATTTCTTGTGCTCGTTGGTCCCTCTGGCTGCGGCAAAAGCACACTTCTGCGACTGATGGCAGGGCTGGAATCCCCCAGCTCTGGAGAGATCCTGGTGGGAGACCAACCGGTATCTGGCCTAAGGCCAGCGAAGCGCAATGTGGCGATGGTGTTTCAAAGCTATGCGCTCTATCCCCATCTGAGCGTTCGCGACAACTTGGCCTTCGGCCTGAGGAGAAGTCAACAGCGCACGAGCTTGCAACAGCTCCAGGACCAACTTCACCGCAACACACGCCGTCTCCCTGCTGCTCTAAGGATTCCCTCGTATCGAGAGCAGCAACTCGAGAAACGCATCCAAGATGTGGCGCAATCTCTCGAATTGGATCAGCTCCTCGATCGCCGACCGAAGGAACTATCTGGCGGACAAAAACAACGGGTGGCCCTGGGCCGGGCCATGGCACGCAAGCCAGAGGTGTTCCTGATGGATGAACCGCTGAGCAATCTCGACGCAAAATTACGCGGGAGCACTCGCGCGCGGATTGTTGACCTCCAGCGACAACTCGGGACCACCACCATTTATGTCACCCATGACCAGGTGGAAGCGATGACCATGGGCCACCGGATCGCCGTGCTTAACCAGGGACACCTGCAGCAACTGGGTACTCCGATGGAGTTGTACCGCTGGCCTTCCAATTTGTTTGTGGCACAGTTCATCGGCAGCCCACCGATGAACGTGTTGCCCGTCCATGTCGGGCATGGTGCCACGTTGATGCTCAAGGACAGACGCCTCAACGTGGAGGGGCCCACCAGAGCCCTACTTCAGACCCTTGAAGGCCAACGGGTAAGCGGAGGGATCCGTCCTGAGCATCTGCATGTTGCACCAGCAACCAACCGAAATCTTCCGGCTGAAGTGAGTCACAGTGAGGTTTTAGGGAATGAGCAACTGCTCACCTGCCGCCTGCTAGACGGAGACCACTTAGTGCAGGTGAGAGCCGATCCAAGCCTGAACGTCTCGATTGGAGGATCGATTCATTTAGAAGCCGATCCAGATGGCTGGAGGTTATTTGATGAAGCTGGGGACGCCATTGCTTTACCAGAGCTCTCAGCAGTCGATACCGATGAGCCTCAACTGCCCCAGCTGAGCTGAGATCAGCGATCAGCGCACCCAAACAACGCTGCAACCTGGACCGCCATCTCCCTGATCGGCATCACCAACCCGTTCCACATACGGGAGTGAATCGAGCCACTGACGCAAGCCGCGCTTGAGGCGGCCAGTGCCGATCCCGTGGATCACCCAAACCGGACCATTGGCACCACGAAGCAGCTCTTCCACAGCGGCTTCAGCTTCATGCACTCTCTGACCGCGAACATCCACCGTGTTCCGAGCGGTCCGCACCTGGGAGCCGCCGACTCCTCGCCGCGCTTTCACTTGAACCACAGGTTTCTCTGGCGGTGCAGCTCGGCGGCCATCCAGGCTTTCCACCGATTGAAGATCCACCATGCTGCGCATCACGCCACAGCGCACACTCAGTTGCTGACCATCGTCTGAAACCTCAAGCACCTCGGCCGCTTTGTCGAGGGCAAGCAGACGAATGCTCTCGCCCACCGAGGGGCGCCATTCCGGATGCAGGCGACGCTCTGGAACGGAGCAGTGGTTGGATTCAAGCTTGCGCAGCCGCTGACCAGCGCGGCGAGCGGTTTCACCATCCGCCTTCTGATCCCGCAACCTGCGAATCAAATGACGCACCTCTTTTTGACCATCGCGAATCGAACTCTCCAAACGCTGACGTCCCAACTCCTGCTGCTGCGCAGAGTTTTTGCGTTGCTGCTCCCAGCGTTGCAGTAACTCCTCATGCAGCAATTCAGTCCGAGCCAAGAGTGCAGCCGCATCTTCAGCCGCGGCCTGTTGGCGTTGCCGCTGCTCTTCCAGGCCACGAATCACAGCGTTGACATCGCCATCCCCACTGGGCTTCAACAGTTGCCTGGCTTGTTCAATCACACCTCTGTCAAAACCAAGACGCGTTGCGATCGCCAACGCATTGCTGCGTCCTGGAATCCCCCAAAGCAGCTGATACGTCGGAGAAAGAGAATCGCTATCAAAGGCCACAGATGCGTTTTCAAAGCGTGAATCGCTGTACTTGAGTGCTTTGAGCTCCCCAAAGTGGGTGGTGGCAATAGTGAGTCGGGCGCAATTAGCCAAATTGCGCAGCAACGCAATCGCCAGGGCTGTGCCTTCACTGGGATCGGTGCCAGCGCCCACCTCATCGAGCAGAACCAACGCCGGCGACGGTCCAGAGGCGATGGATTGAAGGATGCTTCCGATCCTTTTCACATGACCACTAAACGTGGACAAACTTTGCTGAAGCGACTGTTCGTCGCCGATGTCTGCAAGAACCTGTGCGCACCAAGGGAGTGTGGGACTGCCGTTGCAGGGAATCCACATACCGGCCCTCGCCATCAATGTGGCTAAGCCAATGCTCTTCAAAGTCACTGTTTTGCCACCGGTATTGGGTCCCGTAATGGCAACAACCCGCAACTGCTCCGACACCTCAACGCTCACGGGCACCACAGGGGCGCCGCCCTCCTTGCGCTGCTGCCAAACCAGCAGTGGATGGCGCAGCTCCAGAATTTGAAATGGAGCATCATCTTGAGCTTCAAGCCGGGGTGGTACCGCACCAAGCCACTGGCCATAACGCCCCCTCGCCAAGGCCAGATCTAACTTCAACAACACCGCCATCAAGCGAGCGATCGCATCGATTTGCTCTGCAACGGCAGCACTGAGCTCCGCCAGAACCCGACGCTCCTCCTCTCTGATTTGGCCATCGAGGACGGCCAGACGATTGCCGAGACCGATCACAGTCTTCGGTTCAACAAAAACAGTGTTGCCAGAAGAAGAGCTGTCGTGAACCATTCCTGGACATTGAGAGGCGGCACCAGCCTTCACCGCTAAAACCGGCCGACCATGGCGTTCGGCAATCACCGTGTCTTGCAAAAGAGACGCCCAGCGCCTCACAACCGCCTGCAAACGATCACGCCGTTCCTGGCGTGCAACCTGCCATTGGAGACGCAACTCTTCCAACGATTCACTCGCTCGGTTCGCAACGCGCCCCCCCTCTTCAAGGGCAAATTTCAAACTCTGCTCGAGCTCAGGCAGCGTCGCCAAATTCTCCAGCAGAGCTGAACAGTCAGGTCTTAAGTCAGGGTCATCGATCTGACGACGTAGGCGTCGGGCTGCGGCGAGTGTGTGCGCCACAGACAACAACTCCTCGCCTGACGCCGTTCCTCCTTTGGAGCAGCGGAGCACAACCATCTCGAGGTCATACACCCCTTGAAAACTCAATCCGCCTTCAAGGAGACCGTCCAGGCTGGCGAGCTCCATACTCCTTGCTTGGAGGGTCAGCGTGGTTTCGAGGTCAGCTGGCAGGTGCCCCTTCAAACAGTGCTGACGCCCCTGTGGTGTATTGGCAAATGTTGAAAAGTGCTGGCACAACCGTGGCCACTCCAGCAATTCCAGTGTCTCTTCCAGGATCGAAACCGAGGGAGGCGACGATGTTGTGCGGGATTCAGACGTCATCAAGAGAGACCCGCCGATGCCTCCATCTGGTTGGAAGGGATTCCACCGGGAGGTTCGTACAGCATCTCAAGCCAGTTCCCGTCTGGATCCCGGAAGTAAAAAGAGGCTGTGCCATCTCTGTGGTCATGCACGGCCCCAACATTGACCCCAGACGCTTTCAAGTGATCGTGGACCACATCAACCTCGGCGCGATCGCGAAAGTGAAAAGCAAAATGCGGCCCTGCAGCTTTGTAGCTGGGTCCCAGCAGGGCTAATCCATCGCGACTTTCTCCCGCCTCTAAATAGCACCAGTCGTCTGCCTTCCATACCAAGCGCATGCCGAGATCACAGTAAAAAGCGATCGCACGTGACAGATCCTGCACACGGATGGCGACGTGGCCGAGGCGCTGTACCGCTGGCATAGATGCTGTGAAACAAGAGGGTCATTCTGGTGTGTCAATCGCCATCCGTGGGTGATTCCACGAGCCAGACCGTTTCATGACTTAGCCGTCTTCAACGCGTCTGTAGCCACTCGGCAGCATCACAAGCGTGATAAGTGAGGATTAAATCGGCACCTGCCCGCTTGAAGCTCAGCAAGGTCTCGAGGACCACCGCACGTTCATCAATCCATCCACGTTCGGCAGCCGCCTTGACCATGGAGTATTCACCACTGACGTTATAAGCAGCGATCGGAAGCTCTGACTCATCGCGCAGGCGGCAGATGATGTCCAGATAAGCCAACCCTGGCTTCACCATCATGATGTCGGCACCTTCTTGTTCATCAAGCTGGGCCTCCGTGATGGCCTCGCGCGCATTGGCCGGATCCATCTGATATGTGTCTTTGTTTCTCGGGATCACTTTCTCAGTGGTTGTTCGAGGAGCGGAATCGAGCGCCTCGCGAAACGGGCCGTAGTAAGCGGAAGAATATTTTGCGGTGTAGCTGATGATGCCGACGTGTTCGAAACCGGCGTCATCAAGGGCTTCACGAATAGCGCCAACGCGGCCATCCATCATGTCGCTGGGTCCAATCAGATCAGCCCCGGCTTCCGCCTGCATTACAGCCTGCTTACACAGCTGATCGATGGTTTCGTCGTTCAGCACGATGCCTTCTGGGCTCACAATCCCGTCGTGACCATCACAGGAGTAAGGGTCGAGGGCAACGTCGGTCATGATTGCCATATTGGGGACATCCCTCTTGAGCTGACGAATCGCTCGAGGAATCAAACCGTTGGCATTGAAACTTTCTGAACCATCTTCAGTTTTCAAGCCTTCAGCCACCTTGGGAAAAAGCACCACGCAGCGAATCCCCAGATCCCAGGCTCGCTGAACCTCAGCACTCAAGCGATCGAGACTCCAGCGATTTGCGCCTGGCATCGCACCGATCGGCTCAACCTCGGCGCCTTCGTGCACAAACAGGGGATAAATAAAATCAGCTGGAAGCAATTGGTTTTCGCGCACCATGGCCCTTAATGCAGGAGAGCGACGCAAACGGCGGGGGCGATAGGTGATCTCCATTAATAAGGCCTGACAACAGATGCTGAAATCGTAAATCCCGCCTCAAAGGCTGGCGTTCTGAATCCACTGTTGACGGGGATCTCCGTCTCGGCTGCTCTGAAGCAGTTCAAGGAGCTCGCGCTGTTCGTCTGACCACTGCTTGGGCCATTGAAGATCGAGGGTGAGCAATAGATCTCCACGGCCTGACTTCCCTGGCCAGCCTTTTCCTCGTAGGCGAAGGCTCTTCCCTGGAGCTGTGCCAGGGGGAATGGTGACGTCTGCCTCACCATCGGGTGTCATGACTTTGACCATTCCACCAAGAGCAAGTTCGTCGAAGGCAACGGGCAATTCAGCTCGCAACTGATCGCCATCCAGGGTCCAGATCGGATGCGGTTGAACCTCAATCACGAGATAAAGATCACCCCGACGACCCGTACCCGGTTGAACATTTCCCTTGCCCTTAAGCCGAAGCTTCGAACCACTTTTCACGCCAGGAGGGATCCGAACCTGAACCCGCTCATCGTTGACAGACAAGATTCGCTCCCCCCCTCGAAACGCCTCTGAAAACGTCACCTTGACCGCTGCTTCTGCATCAAGGTTGATTGGCGCTCTCGATCCACCGCGGGGAAAACCGCCGCCTGGGAAACCGCCTCCAGAAAAGCCGCCGCCATACCCGGCGGAACCAGAGCCACCACCAGCGCCACCACCGAAGCGGCCCAGGAGGTCATTGATGAAATCGTCAAAGTTGCCGTAGCGGCCAAAGTCAACATCAACTCCTGCAGGGCCTGAGCCGCCACCAGGCATGCCTGCCTGGTTCCAATATTGGCCAAATTGTTCGTAGCGACGGCGCTTCTCAGGATCAGATAGCACCTCATAGGCTTCACTTACTTCCTTAAAACGTGCTTCAGCGTCCTGATCGTCGGGATTCACATCAGGGTGATACTGACGAGCCAGCTTACGAAAAGCACGCTTCACCGTGTCGGCGTCTGCACTGCGTTCCACACCCAGCACTTTGAAGTAATCGCGGTAGCCACTGCCGGCCATGGAATTCATCAACCCGTAGGGCTGCACATCAGATCCGAGGGATAGTTTCGTCCGTGGATGCGGACCGGAGCAATGGCGGGATGCCCGAACGGCAGAGCGTTCTTAGATTCAGGAGATGGTTGAAATCAGCAAATTGATGCCTGTGTTGGCATCTCTGGCGTCCCTCGCGCTGCCATTCCCAGCGGCAGCGTCACCGAATCCAACAGACCTGGCAGACCACCTCAGTTCAAGCAAGGCGCTGTACTACGGCTCTTGGCGCTGTCCTGCCTGCATCACGCAAACCAGATTGTTCGGGGATGCAGCCAACAAACTTCCCTACGTGGAATGCGCGAAACCCAAAGAACTTCCTATTCAAGCAGCAGCTTGTAGAACATCCGAAATTCGCGCGTATCCCACCTGGATTCTTGAAAACGGCGAGCGCCGAGAAGGAGTTCAAACCCTCGAGCAACTCAAGGTGTGGACATCCATGCCAGCCCGTCCTTAATCCATGGCGCTTCCAAAACTGGCCTTAGTCAACGGATTCAGCTGGAGGCACTGGAGAGGAGATTTGCTGGGCGGCCTGACGGCAGCCGTGGTAGCCCTCCCGCTAGCCCTTGCATTCGGAAACGCAGCACTTGGACCAGGCGGTGCGATTTACGGGCTGTACGGAGCGATCATTACGGGATTTCTAGCCGCTCTTTTTGGCGGTACCCCTGCGCAAGTCACAGGTCCTACTGGGCCGATGAGTGTAACCGTGGCCGGGGTGATTGGAACACTCGCAGCCGTTGGGATTTCTCGGGAACTTGGGAGCAATGAGTTGCTCCCACTCGTCATGGGAGCCGTCTTGATCGGCGGGCTCATTCAGATCCTGATGGGGGTTCTGCGCCTTGGTCGCTATATAACCCTGGTTCCTTACTCCGTTGTGTCGGGGTTCATGTCTGGCATTGGGGTGATTATTCTTTGCCTACAAATTGGACCCTTATTAGGAATCAAAAGCCAGGGCGGAGTGATCACTTCGCTTGGAACAGTCTTTAATCAATTCAATCCCAATACATCTGCGTTTCTGATCGGCGCATTGACTTTAGCAGTTGTTTTTTTAACTCCCAAGAAAATCAGCACCTGGGTTCCCTCACCACTGATTGCATTAGTAGTGATTACACCTCTTTCCATGCTGTTGTTTCAAGACGGCATCCCCAGAATCGGAACCATTCCAGAAGGTGGATTGAATTTCAGCCTGCCTAATCTCAAAGACCACTTCCCTGTCTTATTACGCGCTGGTCTTGTTCTCGCGGTTCTCGGTGCGATTGACTCGCTGCTCACATCACTGGTAGCCGACAACATCAGCCAAAGTCGTCACAACTCCAACAGAGAACTCATCGGGCAAGGCATTGCCAACAGCGTTGCTGGGCTGTTCAACGGACTACCTGGGGCCGGAGCAACGATGCGAACGGTGATTAACATTAAATCTGGAGGCCGAACACCCATCTCGGGGATGGCACATTCAGTCTTTTTACTTGTCCTGTTGCTAGGCGCTGGGCCGCTAGCAGAAAGCATTCCAGAGGCATTATTAGCAGGGATATTAATCAAAGTAGGCCTAGATATTATCGACTGGGGATTTCTATTAAGAGCACACCGTCTCTCCATCAAGACTGCGCTTGTGATGTGGGGAGTTTTACTGATGACCGTGTTCTGGGATCTCATCGGTGCAGTCCTAGTTGGCATGTTCGTTGCCAACCTTTTAACCATTGAATCAATCACAACGCATCAGCTAGAAAGCATGAATTCAGGAAATAGTTCTCAGCTCGATCAAGAAGAACAACATCTACTCAATCGTTGTGGGGATGCACTCATGCTGTTTCGCTTGGAGGGACCACTGAGTTTTGGAGCCGCAAAAGGAATTAGCGAACGCATGACCCAAATCAGGCAGTACAAAATACTTCTACTCGATGTAACAGATGTTCCACATCTTGGAATCACCGCCACATTGGCGATCGAAAGAATGGTGGAGGAAGCAGAGCACCACGAACGCCAAGTTCTGGTCGCGGGCGCAAATGCAAAGGTCAAAGCGCGTCTGGAACAATTCCGAATCCACGAGCTAACTGGAAGCAGGAGAGAAGCTTTGTTACTTGCAGCTGAAGAACTGGACCCGAACTAACGACGCCAAAATAACAGTAAGCGGCAGTATTTATACTCAACAATGAGCCGCTTTAGCCGTGCGCACGCGGAAGACAGGGATTCTCGAGAAAATGCTTACACGAATAAAGCCACCATGGAAATCCTTACAGCTCTTGCCATTGCACCATTGCTAGCTGCTCTCGTCCTCGGCGCTAGGGAAGCCGAGCTCAAAGAGCAAAACAATCGATAACAAAAAAGCGATCAACGGAACAATTTTTTCACTATTTCACTAACGTCCATTACCTTAAAAATAATCATTAATATCGCTGAAAATATTTTCGAAACCTATTCTTATATTTAACGTTTTAATATAAAACTTAGTCAGAACCCAAGAATTATGCATAACTAAGAAAAAATTAAAAATATTTGCTTTCTTGCATCACCTCTTACTTTTTAGCGATGCGACAAACAACAATAATTATCCAATCAATAGCAAGCTAGGAAACAAAAATTCCAAACATATAGTGAATTTTTTATTTAGCAAAAATCAGAAGAAAACTTGTCCGGAAAGCCAATGGCCATAGGGCCTCGTTGATGCCTCAACAAACGCTAAGAAAATCGTGACACCAATTCCGAGAAGGGTTATGGAAATGCCACCGGTGATGGCGATATCGTACATAGCACGGGTCGCACAAGGGCTTCGGCCAGGAAGGGAGGAACGATGAGCCATTGACCAGAACGACAATCTACAAATCAGTTATGAAGCAACCAAGAAGATAAAACAGGCTTCATTAATGAAGCTCATCAATTCGTTTCATGGCGCAACATGCCTTAGCAATTTGCTGATAATAAAGGCATCTTTAGAACAGAGAAAACTCAATGACACTTTTTCTTCAACTACAAGGAACCCAATAGTTCTTGGTCAAACATGAAAAAATTGAAATCAGATCTTGAGCCGAACCTTTCACCACCCGCAAGCGAGATCGGGGGGCTTCCTTTATCGAACCGGGGGGTAACAACGCTGCCAACCCGCTTCACGCATGGTGTCCCAGGTGTCGACGGCCTGATGACGAAGCATCCGACGACGTGAAAGGGGGACTGGTGGATAGGGAGGTTTCCATTGAAACGTCCTTAAAGCGATCAATTCGCCATCAGCAGAGTTGCCGGCAGACTGAAAATGCACCAGCTGCTGTTGAAGCTCATTGGAGAGCCATCCCTCACCACCAGGAATGTCTGGCAGTCGCTTTGAATCGGGGCGAAGACGTGGCATCCATTAATTGTGACAGCCTTAACGGATATCGGCAGGATTAATAATGAACAACAGATATGTGTACAGATTCAGGGACAGACAAACCGCACCCGATGAATCCATCACAGAACCAAAGGCATTCCCAGCAGCGAACCTCCTCATCGAATCACAACAGGAGTGCCCACATCAACCTGATTAAAGACCTCAATGACGTCACTGTTCAGCATTCTGATACAGCCCAAACTTGCAGCAGCACGAAGGTGGACCCACCTTGGCCATGCAGTTCCATGAACGGCATAAACCTTTCCGCCTGTAGCCGACTTTAAGTAAGGCATAAATCGAACGCCAACTGGGTCATTAGGTCCGGCAGGGAAAACCTTGTGATGAGACTTTGAATAGTAAGTAGGATCTTTTACTTTTTTTAGAATGCTATAAACACCGGGAATCGTGGGAGATTCAGGTGCTCCAATCGCAATGGGATATTGTTTAATAACATTTCCTGAATTCTTAAGCCAAAGGTAGCGCTCCTTGAGGCTCACCTCAATCTCAATCTCGGCTTTTGCCTCAGGTGATGCGAAAGGAGCTAAGACAATGCAGCCAACAGATGCGGCTAAAAACAAATTCAAAAGAGACCTTGGCTGACGCATTGAGTCAATAAATAATTGTGGACATTCTACATCCATTAACAACCCAAAGAAGCCACAAGCAGACAAAGGAAAATTTGCAAGGCGAGAATTAAGATTCAACCGTTTGTTCACCTTCTTCAAGACGCTTAGAGTCCTCAAATTCTTTGATAATTCTTTTATAGATACTTGCTATCACCACACCATCAGAATTTCGCAAAACTACAGAGTCAATTCCAACAGAACTTTTGGTCAAATCCACTTCATCTTCATGCTTAACCTTATCTTGCGATATTGCAAATTCAATCGCTGGCTTAAATGAGAATGAACTAGACATCAACCTTGTGCATCTTCGACCAAGCTGACAGGCAGACACAACTCTGGCAGCAAATACGGTTTTGCTTAAGACAACAAAGGACAACACCGACAAACTAACCAGCCAACCATCGATCAAAAATGGGCGCAAATGGCCACTGATGACCATAGGTTCAGTTGAAATCATGATCTCAAGGAATGTCCTTGGTACGGCTCATGCCTGCTGTATGACGAGCATCGCAGTTTATGGATCAAAAATGGGCAGTTATGCCTATCGCCGAAGGGATACTCGACTCATTAGAACAATTAGGTGATGTTTCCAAGCAATGAAGCTCGATAGTGCCAACGCCCATCCAATGGGAAGCCTGATCCACAACGGAACCCATACACCCTTCCACGCCCTGGCCTGCCCGCTGAACCCCCGAATGGTCCGCATCGGCAAAAAGAGATAAGCCTCCAAGAACACAAAAAGGGACAAATCCCTTAAGCACCACGAGAGGCATTCTCATAGAAGCCCTATTGATCTCAACTGATCACGTTTGCGAGCCTTGAAGGAAGCAGAGCTACCTTCAAGGCTTAGCCACCTACGCAATCGCAAAAACGATCAAGCATTAAAAAACCCCACTGAAAGCGGGGTGCGTTTTAGTGATCGAAGCAAAATTAACTTCCGATTGAAGCAAACTTCGTTGGTGAAAGATGTGCAGACGTGTAATCAATGCCCTCTGAATGAGCAGCAAAACAATGCTGAGCATCCTG
>JASJLK010000037.1:0-10909 GCA_037620855.1 Synechococcus sp. ChBW.bin.23
AAAGACGGTTGTTGGTGGAGGTAACCCACTCACAGAACTGCTGCCAGCCGTTGGCGCCGGAGCGCTGCTGGATGGTGGTAGTCATGAATACGGAAAAGAAGGTCTCGAAAGAGACGGTTACGGAAGGGCAGGACGCCCTGCGCCACGGATTGTAAAGCAAGTTTGCGGTTTGTAACCACTTGTTCATGCGGTAATCCTGAAGTCCGCGGCCGGGCGTTGCAGTGGATGCAGTTGTTAGCGTTCGCACATGAGCAACGCAGCGCCAATAAGCACTTCAAGGGCAGCAGGCGAAAGAGTCCTGTTTGTGCGCTTGCCATGCAATCCGATCTTTCCGATTGGCCCGATTTATTTGGCTGATCACTTGCACAAGTGTTTTCCGGATTTGCCTCAGCGCATTCTTGATTTGGCAGCCTTGCCCGTTCTTGATGTAGAGGGCGTTCTGCTCAACGTGGTGGATCAGTTTCGGCCCACGCTGTTGGTGTTCTCCTGGAGAGACATTCAGATCTATGCACCAGTGGATGGCCGGGGTGGAAATCCGCTTCAAAATTCATTTGAAGTCTTTTACGCACGCAACCCTTTAAAGAGGATCAAAGGGGCTTTGGGCGGATTGCGCTTGATGACCAGTCATTACGGCGAGCTTCATCGCAATCAGAAATTGGTACGCCATGGTTTGAAAAGGGCGCGTCGCCATCATCCCGAGGCTCGTGCTGTTCTTGGTGGAGGAGCGGTCAGCGTCTTCTATGAACAGCTGGGCCGGTCTTTGCCCAAGGGCACCATTATTTCAATCGGTGAGGGTGAGCCGCTTCTCGAAAAGCTCCTGGCTCAAGAGTCTCTTGATGGAGAGCGTTGTTTTGTCGTGGGAGAGGCGCCTCGCCCGGGTTTGATTCACGAGCAACCCGAGAGCAGGCCCAAAACTGCTTGTGATTACAACTACATCTCTTCAATTTGGCCACAGCTGGATTGGTACTTAGAAGGCGGAGATTTTTACGTTGGCGTTCAGACCAAACGAGGTTGCCCCCACAACTGTTGTTATTGCGTCTACACCGTTGTGGAAGGCAAACAAGTGCGGGTCAATCCTGTACAGGAAGTTGTCGCTGAAATGCGTCAGCTTTACGACCGTGGAGTGCGTGGCTTCTGGTTTACCGATGCTCAGTTCATTCCTGCTCGCAAATACATCGAGGATGCCAAAGATCTGTTGCGCGCGATCAAGGCTGAAGGTCTAACGGGGATTCGTTGGGCGGCCTATATCCGTGCCGACAACTTGGATCCCGAGTTAGCTCAGTTGATGGTTGAAACGGGCATGAGTTATTTCGAAATTGGCATTACCTCAGGGTCTCAGGAACTCGTGCGCAAGATGCGTATGGGGTACAACCTGCGCACTGTTTTGGACAGTTGCAGGATGCTTGCCGAAGCGGGCTTCCGTGATCACGTGTCGGTGAATTACTCCTTCAACGTGATTGATGAACGTCCGGAAACGATTCGGCAAACAGTGGCGTACCACCGTGAACTTGAAGCGATTTTTGGTGAAGATCTGGTGGAGCCCGCCATTTTCTTTATCGGCTTACAGCCGCATACGCATCTCGAGCAATACGGCTTCGATCAAGGCCTTATCAAGCCTGGATACAACCCGATGAGCATGATGCCTTGGACGGCACGAAAGCTTCTTTGGAATCCTGAGCCGATGGGCAGCACGTTTGGCCGGGTTTGCCTTGAAGCGTTTGATCGCGATCCCAGCCGTTTTGGCAAAACGGTGATGGAAATTCTGGAACGCGACTACGGCACAGCTCCACTCGAAGAAGCCCTGCATGCACCAGTTGAAGGCCGTAAGGCCTTGGCGACGGCAACCCGCTAGCTCAGGGCCACCAGCGGCGACGCACCAGGATTAATCCCGCCAACCCGGCCCAGCCGAGGAGGCCTCCGATCGGGTTGGGATTGGCCCCGCCTGGACCAAGGAGCCAAGAGGGGCCTGACGCCGGCACACTGATCAGGCCTGCTTGCAGGGCAAACCATCCCCCGACCAGTCCGCCGTGGAGTCCAACCGATCCCCAGAGCACACCTTGATCGGCTCGCCGTTGCAGCGCTAGGGCCAGCCCCAAGAGAGCAAGCCCTGTTATCAGGCCGATCGCTTCGATCGCAGGCAGCTGATACCAGGGATGCACCAGAGCAAAAAAGATGGCCTGCAAGCCAATGGCCCGTTGAGGGCCTCCCAGCAGCTCCAATTCACCCCAGAGCCAACCACGAAAGAGCAACTCCTCAGCGAATCCCGCCCCCAGCAGCAGGGCGATGGCATTAAGGAGTTGTCCGGCCGTGAGTTGCCCCTGCCATTGGCTCTGGCCGCTGAGCAGTAGGACTACAACCACGCCAAAAAGCAGCGCAGCTGCCTTCAGGAATCCACGAAGGAAGGCGCGTAGGCCAGCAGCTGCAGGGACGACAATCCCCAGTTGCTGCCAGGGATGCTCTACGCCCCAGCTCCGGCGCAAGCGCCAAGGAAGGGTGAGCAGCAGAAGTAGAAGCGCCACCACCACCCCGGCCAGGTTCACCTGGTCCGGGCGCCACTCGGGAAAAAGCAACGCTAGAGGTCGTGCACTCAGCCAACCCAGCCCGTAGAGCACCGGTACGTATAAGAGAGTTCCCCACCAGTGCAGCGTCGGTCTGGGGGGGGCCTGCATCAATCTTCTGGTTCGATGGTGCTGGTCAGGCCCTTGTTCTTCAAGGTTTCGCAGTAAAACTCTGCGGGTTCAATGTCGCAAACGATTACCAGGCCTACTCCCGTGTTGTGGGTTTCCAGCATCACGGCCATCGCGTCTTGCTCACTGAGCTGGGGAACTACCTGCTGAAGCGTGACGACGACGTACTCCATGCTGTTGACAGGGTCGTTGTGAAGCAAAACCTTGTAGCGGGGCGATGTTTTGCGCACCCGCTCGGTTTGCTTTTCAAGAACCGCAGCCCCACCGGGGCTACGGCTGGGTGTATCCACCATTGCCACTGATTCCCATTACCCCCAATCTAAGAGTGTTGAGGTCATAGGTTGCGAATGCGGGTCATGGCTTCGTCCACATTGCTACGGCTGTTGAAAGCGGAAAGGCGGAAATAGCCCTCTCCTGCAGCACCGAAGCCACTTCCTGGGGTCCCCACCACGTTGGCCTTCTGAAGAAGGTGATCGAAGAAGCTCCAGGAGTCCATTTCTGAAGGCGTTTTCAGCCATACATAGGGGGCGTGCTCACCTCCATGCACTTCGATTCCTGCAGCGCTGAGTTCGCGTCGGATGATGGCAGCGTTCTCCATGTAGAAGCTCACGAGCGCCTTCACTTCCTGTTGCCCTGCATCGGAATACACCGCTTCTGCGCCGCGCTGAATGATGTAGCTCACACCGTTGAACTTGGTGCTCTGCCGACGGTTCCAAAGCCCCCAAAGCTCCACCTCTGAACCATCGTCGGCTTTGCCCTTGAGCCCTTTGGGAACAACGGTTAAGGCGCAGCGGGTGCCTGTGAATCCGGCGTTTTTAGAGAAGGAGCGGAATTCGATTGCGCAGTCGCGAGCGCCCTCGATCTCATAGATGGAATGGGGCAGCTCGGGATCTTGAATGAACGCTTCGTACGCGGCATCAAACAGGATCAAGGCCTTGTTGGCACGGGCGTAGTCAACCCATGCCTTGAGTTGGGCCTTCGTCGCTACAGCGCCGGTGGGGTTGTTGGGATAACAGAGGTAGATCAGGTCAACAGGTTCACTGGGAATCTGCGCTGCAAAGCCGTTTTCGGCGCTGATCGGCAGGTAAGTCAGGCCGCCATAACGACCGTCATCGCCAGACTCGCCTGTGCGGCCAGCCATCACATTGCTGTCGACGTAAACCGGATACACCGGATCGGTCACTGCAATGCGATTGCCACTCCCAAGGATGTCGAGAATATTGCTGCTGTCGCATTTGGAGCCATCCGATACAAAGATCTCCTCTGCACTGATCTCACAGCCCCTGGCTTGGAAGTCATCGCGGGCAATCGCCTCGCGAAGCCAGCCATAGCCTTGTTCCGGCCCATAGCCGTGGAATCCTTCCGCTGTCCCCATCTCGTCGATGGCTGATTTCATGGCGTCACGGCAGGCCTGCGGTAGCGGCTCTGTGACGTCTCCGATGCCGAGACGAATCAGCTGGGCCTTGGGGTTGGCGCTACTAAAGGCCTTAACCCTGCGGCCAATCTCAGGGAACAGATAACCCGCTTTGAGTTTCAGGTAATTGCCGTTGACCTTGACCACGAATGACTGGGGTTGCTTCGGGCATCCTGCTACATACGATGAAAGAAGCAGGGCCTGGTGGTCGTGATCGTCGCCCCGTCCCACACGAAGCAGGATCCTGATCCCCACGCTGTCGTGGCGTTTGATGAGCTTGTTGATGCCTCAATTAATCGTCCTGCCCGCTACATGGGCCATGAGTTGGGGGTTGAGCCACGGGATTGGGAGGCGGCGCGCGTGCGCTGGGCTCTGACCTATCCCGAGATTTACGAGGTGGGCTCAAGCAACCTCGGCCACATCATTCTCTATTCCATCCTTAATGCTGTTCCCGGTCAGCTGTGTGATCGGGCCTATCTTCCGGCGGCTGATCTTTCAGAGAGGCTGAAAGAGCAAAATCAAGCCTTGTTTGCTGTGGAGAGCAGGAGGCCGCTCCCCGCCTTTGACATCCTGGGCTTCAGCCTCAGCTATGAGCTGGGTGCGACCAATATTCTCGCCATGTTGGATTTGGCGCAGGTGCCGCTTTATGCGGCAGAAAGAGGAGACTTGCCTCTCTCTCACCCTGAATCTCCACCTCTGATTTTCGCAGGCGGTCCCACAGCAACCAGCAACCCTGAGCCTTACGCAGCTTTTTTCGACTTCATTGCTCTAGGCGATGGGGAGGAGCTTCTTCCTGAGATTGGATTGGTGGTGGCAGAAGCCAAAGCTGCGGGCTGGTCTCGAACGGACCTACTCCGTGATCTGGCTGTTGTCCCAGGGGTTTATGTGCCGTCCCTCTATGGACCTGATCAGCAAGGGATCAGCGTGGAGCCGCTGGTGGCTGGTCTTCCGGATCGCTTGTTGAGGCGTGTTGCCACTCCCATGCCCCATTACGCGATGGGACTCGTTCCCCACGTTGAGACCGTGCATGACCGATTGACGGTGGAAATTCGCCGTGGTTGCACTCGAGGCTGTCGTTTTTGCCAGCCGGGAATGCTGACAAGACCAGCGAGGGATGTGGAGCCTGAGGCCGTGATTGAGGCGATTGAAACGGGAATGCAGCGAACGGGTTACAGCGACTTCTCTTTGCTGTCGTTGAGCTGCAGCGATTACCTGGCGTTGCCCGCAGTGGGGGTAGAGCTTCGCAATCGTCTCGCCGATCGCAATGTCACGCTTCAGTTGCCCAGCCAGCGGGTGGACCGGTTTGATGACGACATCGCTCACATCCTCGGGGGCTCCCGCCAGTCGGGCCTGACGTTTGCACCGGAAGCCGGCACCCAACGGCTGAGAGACATCGTGAACAAAGGCCTCACGGATGCAGATCTTGTGAATGGAATCCGCACTGCAATGCAAAACGGCTTCCGCAAGGTGAAGCTCTATTTCATGATCGGGCTGCCGGGAGAGACCGATGCCGATGTGCTCGGCATTGCCGAGACCTGTCGGATGTTGCTCGACCGCTGCCGCGACTTGGGTCGCCTCAGTCTCAACATCACCATCAGTAATTTCACCCCGAAGCCGCACACACCGTTTCAGTGGCATAGCGTTTCGACCTCGGAGTTTTTAAGGCGTCAGCAGTTGTTGAGGGAAGCTGGAAAGCGTCTCCGCGGTGTGCGCTTCAACTTCACGGATGTGAGGCTTTCCGCCATGGAGGACTTCGTCGGTCGCGGAGACAGGAGCTTGGCGCCTGTCATCGAAGCGGCATGGCGGGCGGGTGCAGGCATGGATGCATGGTTTGAGGCCCTCGATCGCACCTATGAGGCTTGGACGGGTGCCATTGCAGCAGCAGGCCTTGAGGGCCGCTACCGAGCCCTTGAGCTCGGCGGCTGGGGACGTACGAATGCACTCAGCAAGGAAGGGTTGGATGCGTTTTGTTCTCAGCCGCTGCCTTGGGACCACATCGACACTGGGATTGATAAGCGCTGGTTGGCTGAAGATCTCAAGCGTGCTCTTGAAGCGGCTGTTGTTCCGGATTGTTCGTTCGAGGGATGCAGCAGTTGTGGGGTCTGTGGCCCGGACCTAGGCCACAACGTTGTGATTCCTCCTCCTGAGATCCCTGTGCAGAAACCAAGGCAGGCTCCGCCAAGCGATCGAGTGTGCCGGATCAGGTTTCGTTTCAGCAAAACAGGCGCGATGGCCCTGCTCAGCCATCTCGATTTGGTGCGCTTGTTTGAGCGTGCGCTTCGACGTGCTGAATTGCCGATGAGTTTCACCGGTGGCTTTCACCCCCTTCCTCGTCTTCAGCTCGCCTTGGCGTTGCCGCTTGGCGTGCAAGGGGAGGGGGAATGGATGGATTTGGAATTTATTGAACAAGTTGAGGCGCTAGAGGTTTTGAAGCGTTGGCAACAGACCCTTCCCCCAGGGCTTTTGTTGATGGAGGCTTATGAAGTGCCCGTGTCTGGCCAGAGCCTCTCGCAACAATTGGAGGGAGCCCGATGGAGCTTTGAGCTGAAACCTCAAGCGGGAGAGCCTTCGATTTCCGTTAAGCAGTGGAAGCAGGTGGTGGATGATTTGTTGTCGCGAGACACACTTGTTTGGGACGACACCGACAAAAAAGGACGACCTCGTCAGCGCGACTGCAGACCTGCTCTAGACACGCTTGAGATCGTGGTGCCGGTTGATGGAGCGGTGGAGAGCGGGGTAACTCTTGAGTGCTTCGCTCACATCGATGATCAAGGCAGGAGTCTCAAGCCAGCTCACCTTCAGCACTGGTTGTCTGAAGCCTTGGAACAGTCCTTGCATCTTCACAATGTGCGCCGCCTCGAACTACGGCTTATGCGGTGCTAAATTCAAGACAAGATGTTAAGCCACGGGCCTGCGCCACGGTTTCGTCCCGACCTTCTTTTCCCCACATCCTGCGGAATAAGAGTCCAGAGTCTCCTGTTTCAAACAACGCCTAGGCGTTGCAGTCGAGCTCCAAACCAGAGGAGTAATTCACTCCGAATGCTTAGACCTAATCAGTCACTTGAATTCATCCCAATCCTGTGCGACATGCCGGCTGGCTGTTGATCGGGCTAAAGCCCTGGCGGGCGTCGTTAGTCATTGTTTATGCCCCAAAAAATTGTTATTTCTGAGCAACTGCGCATTGCCGCAGTTCTCACAGACGAGTGCGTTGATGAATTAATTGTTGCCCAGGGGCGTTACCAGATCGGTGATGTTTATCTGGGCACTGTTGAAAATGTTCTCCCAGGGATTGATGCTGCTTTCGTCAACATCGGTGAAAGTGAAAAAAATGGCTTCATTCATGTCACTGACTTAGGCCCTCTACGCCTTAAAAAAGGTGCCGCCGGAATTACAGAACTTCTGGAACCACGCCAAAAAGTTCTGGTTCAGGTGATGAAGGAGCCCACGGGGACCAAAGGTCCTCGGTTGACAGGCAATCTGGCGCTGCCAGGTCGTTACCTCGTGCTTCAACCCAGCGGTCAGGGGGTCAATATCTCCAGGCGCATCGGTTCGGAAGGAGAGCGGAACAGGTTGCGCGCCCTTGGTGTGCTGGTGAAGCCCCCAGGGGCGGGCCTGCTGATTCGTACGGAAGCCGATGGAATCAGCGAAGAATTGCTGATTGACGATCTCGAATCGCTTTTACGTCAATGGGAGGCCATCCAAAAAGGTGCTGAGACCGCTTCCCCCCCGGTTCTTCTCAACCGCGATGAGGATTTTATACATCGCATTCTTCGCGATCACACCGGCTTGGATTTGGACCGGGTGGTTGTGGAGTCACCCGCTGCTGTGGAACGGGTGCGTTCTTTCCTCGGAGACGAGGGCAGTCACGTCGTGGTGGAAGCCCATCCCGAGCCTTCTGAGCTGCTCGAGCACTACAAAGTCAATGGGGCAATACGAGATGCTCTCAAGCCGAGGGTTGACCTTCCCTCCGGTGGCTACGTGATCATCGAGCCCACCGAGGCCCTTACGGTGATTGATGTCAACTCCGGTTCTTTCACTCGCTCGGCGAGTGCGAGGGAAACGGTGCTCTGGACCAACTGTGAGGCGGCTATTGAGATCGCGAGGCAGTTGCGTTTGCGCAACATCGGTGGAGTGATCATTGTCGACTTCATCGACATGGATTCCCGTCGTGATCAGTTGCAGTTGCTGGAGCACTTCACCGGTGCGATTCGTGATGATGCAGCTCGCCCCCAAATTGCCCAGCTCACGGAACTCGGTCTTGTTGAGCTGACGCGTAAGCGTCAGGGTCAGAATATTTATGAGCTGTTCGGGCGAGCCTGCCCCAGTTGCGGAGGGCTTGGCCACGTTGCAGTGCTTCCTGGTCAGGATCTGATGCAGCCTCTCGCCACTGCTACGGGGCTGGTGCGCTCCGCAGCATCGGCTCGCGCTGAAGTCCCTCAGGGAGCAGAGGCCTCGAATGCCCGTCGACGTCGTGGTGGCCGAGGGAAGGTTGTGGCGGCTTCTGGTCCTGCCGACCTCGGCGATGGGCCTTTGGAGGAGGTGGAGATTGCTAGCGGTGCAGATACTGCAGATACGTCTGCTGCCATTGAGCCTGCCAGCGTGAGCCGACGTCAGGACCCTGAGCTGGTCGCGGTTCCTATGGATGAAGACGAAGAGCAGGTCTATGGATGGCTTGGTCTGAATCCAGCCTTGCTGCTGGATACCCAGCCGGAGCTGGACAACCTGATGGTGCGCGTTGTCCGTCCCGGCGAAGACGCAGAACAGGTGCTTGAGCAGGCGCGACAGCAAATGTCGGCTAACGCAGGCCGCCGCCGCCGCCGTGGGCCGAGGGGTAATGGACGTAGCGCGGGCACTGTTTCGGGCCGTTCTGTTGCATCAACTGGTGGAGACGATTCAGCACCCACGACCGTCGTCACTCCCCTAGAGCCAGACGATCATTCACAGCCTTTGCTTGTGGAGATCACTCCTTTGATTGTGACCCCACTCCCGGTGATTTCACCTGATCCTGAAGCGGTTTCAGTTTCTCAACCTGTCTCAGTATCCATCTCTGAACCGGTTGCGAGTTCTGAGCCTGAGGTCAGTCCTGATCCTGAGCCTGCTGACACCTCTGAATCGCGGCCCGGTCGTCGTCGTCGTCGCGCGTCTGCATCGACGTCTGATCACGACTAATCAGTGGTGTCAGGTCTGACGAAGGACAGCGATGGCCTTGGCATCGCTGGGGTGGATGAAGTGGGGCGTGGCTGCTTGTTTGGGCCTGTTTTTGCGGCCGCCGTTGTGTTGAGCGATCAAGCCGCACTGCATTTGCAGGCTGCTGGTCTCACTGATAGCAAGGCGTTAACACCGAGTCGTCGAGCTGCACTGGTTCCCCTGATTGAGGCTCATGCCCATGCTTGGGGTTTGGGTCAGAGCTCTGCGCGGGCCATTGATTACTACGGGATTCGCAGCGCGACTGAGCAGGCCATGTTGTGCGCTCTTCAGCGGTTGCCCAGCCCGCCTCAGCTGGTCCTAGTGGATGGAGTTCTCCCCTTGCGATTGTGGGAGGGTTCACAATGCACCATCGTGCGTGGTGATAGCAGCCATGCCGCAATAGCAGCTGCGAGTGTGTTGGCGAAAGAGGCGCGCGACGCTTTAATTCGACGGCTTTCTAATCGATTTCCGGGGTACGGGCTTGAGCGACATGCTGGATATGGAACGGCTCAACATCGAGCAGCTCTACTGGCCTCTGGCCCCACCCTCCTGCACCGGAGCTCGTTCTTGAGGAAGTTATTCTCCACCAAGTAGGGCGGACTCGCTGGCGGGAGGGGTATCTAAATCCCTGGCCCAGGACTGGAAATCAGCCACCAACTGACGACCGACCCTGCCTTTGATCGTGAGGAGAATTCCATTAAGGATGGATTCCCCGGTGCTCTCCAACACTCGCTTAGGAATCAGGCGGAGCAGGGGCGGCTGGCTGACTTCCACGCTCAGCGTGGCCACCCCTTGAAGTCCTCTTGGAGTCGCCTCAAGCAGGGCTTCAAGGCTCAGTTGGAAGTCATCCACTAACCCCAAACCCTCGAGGTCCGCATCAAGAGCACGGATCCGAAGTCGTCCGCTCACTTCATCGACTTCGAGCGACACCACTGGCTTCACATGCAGTTGGAACACCTGCAGCGTTGTCACGGTGTATAGGTAGCGCCCTGGTGCCAAGGCTGTGAGCTGGTTGGAGTCGAGCAGCGCTTTGACAACGCGGTCGTGCTCATGCAAATAAGCACGCAGACGTTCTGACTCATCTGAGATGGGTAGATCGAGATGCTGACTGGCTCGAAAGGCCAGGGGCATGACCGTGTCCTGACGCGGCATGATCCTATCGATCGATGTGTGTCTTGATCCGATGCCGATGCGTGTTGCTTTTCTCGGGCCGGAGGGGACCTATGGGGAGCGGGCTGCTCGCAGCCTCATGAGACTTGAGGCCATCGAAAATCCAGAGCTGGTGGCGTGTTCGGGGCTTCGGTCTGTGGTGGAACATGTTGCTGATGGTCGCTGTGAATCGGCCGTGGTGCCTGTGGAGAACTCCGTTGAGGGTGGGGTCACGGCAATCCTTGACGCTCTCTGGTCTTATTCGAACTTGAGAATTCGTCGCGCTGTCGTTCTACCGATTCGTCATGCGCTGCTGAGCAGCGGGTCTCTTGACGGAATTTCGGAAGTCTTATCCCATCCTCAGGCTCTTGCCCAATGCAGCGGCTGGTTGGCGCGTCATCTCCCGCAGGCCGTGCAACTTCCAGCCAGCTCCACCGCTGAAGCGGCCAGGATGGTGCGTGGCAGTCACTTC
>JASJLK010000038.1:0-8427 GCA_037620855.1 Synechococcus sp. ChBW.bin.23
CAATACCAGTGAGGCTCATCGGCTCTTCCCCATCCATCCCGTAGCGCATTCGCAACACTTTTCCCTGCAATTCAGGCAGCTGGCTCAACAGATCGCCCAGATCTCCCTTCAAGCATTCGCCTTCCACCTGATCTGATGGCAGTTCACCATCGCCGGCCAACAATTCCAGCAGTTCGGTGTCATCGCCATCACCCACCTTCATCTCCAAACTCACTGGCTGGCGGGCCCGGCACATCAAATCCTTCACTTCCTCTTCTGGAAGCTCCACAAATGACGCCAATTCCGTTACCGATGGGGTGCGGCCCAGCTCTTGGCTTAATTCCCGTTGGCCTTTCTTGAGCTTGTTCAACATCTCAGTGATGTGAATCGGTAGGCGAATTGTGCGGCTCTTCTCCGCAATCGCACGGGTGATGCCCTGACGAATCCACCAGTACGCATAGGTGCTGAATTTGTAGCCCCGGGTGGGATCAAATTTCTCTACACCACGCACCAAGCCAATCGTTCCCTCCTGGATTAAATCCAGCAATTCCATATTCCGCTTGGTGTATTTCTTGGCGACGCTCACCACCAGCCTCAAGTTGGCAGCCACCATTCGCTCCTTGGCGCGGCGACCAGCCTGCAGCTTGCGTTTCAGTTGCGCTGCACTAATACCAGCTCCTTTAGCAACCTCTTCTCTTGAAACCTCTTCTCCGCCGCGCTGATCCTTGAGTTCCGCTTCTAGCGCCTCTAAAACCATCAGCTCTTGAACCTGACGGCCAAGCGTGATCTCCTGTTGATGACTCAACAACGGCACTCGGCCGATGTCTCGCAAGTACGAACGAACTAGATCTACTTCAGCGCCAGAGGCGCGACCGGTGGAGGCAGATGCGGGGCGGGAAGCAACAGCAGCAGCAGGAGCCATGACGCTTCATTGAGTTGTGTAAAGACTAACCCTAAGAAACGTAAACAAACTCTCAAGAAGCGAGCGAGGCGAGTAAATGAGTAGAAATACTCGTGGCCTCGAGCAGCTGGGGTGCATGCAGCAGCAACCACTCCGCTGTTTTCAAGTAAATGAATACGCCCGCTACGTCTGTAGCCGTGGTGATAAAGGGCGCTGACATCAGGGCTGGATCGAGACCCATGCGGTTAAACAGCAACGGCAACGCAGCACCCGCCGTGGCGGCCAGGGTGGTAATAGCAAGCAAACTGATGCCGACCGCCATCCCTACAAGTGGGCCGTCGCCACGCCACCAAGCGAATGGCACCACAACAAAAAGCATCAGCAAGCCCAGTAGGGCGCCGGCGAGCGCCTCTCTGACAACAGCACGCAAAGGACCCAAAGATTGAATGCGCTGGGTGCTCAATCCACGAATCACCACCGTTGAACTCTGGGCACCCACGTTCCCACCGGTCCCAATCAAGAAAGGGATGAATGCCGCAAGCATCACAACCTCACGCAGCACGCCATCGTTCATCGCGATCACCTGAATTGTGAAGATATTTGCAATCACCAACACCGAAAGCCACACCACGCGCCGCCGCGCGACGGTGAACAAATTGCTCTGGAAGTAGTCATCCTCATCACCAGCCTCCACCGCACCAGCGGCATAGAGGTCACGGGTGGCCTCCTGCTCGATCACGTCGATCACGTCATCCACCGTGACGATCCCGACAAGACGACGTTCCCGGTCCACAACAGGCACAGCAAGGAAGTCGTAGCGCTGAATCGCACGGGCCACCTCCTCCTGATCGATATCGGTGCCAACACTCACAACCTCTCGCGTCATCACATCACCAATGCAATCGCTGGGGTCGGCCGTGACCAAATCACGCAAAGACAGGATTCCAGTGAGGTGGCGCTGCCCGTCGGTTACATAGAGGCTATAGATCGTTTCGGTTTCTCTCGCACGGCGTCGAACGATGGCGAGAGCCTGCGCGGCACTATGAAATTCCTTGAGATCGATGTATTCCGTTGTCATCAAACGGCCAGCCGTTTCGGGGGCATAGCCAAGTAGCTGGGCGGTCACCCGCCGCTCGGCGGGACTGAGCTCCACCAAAAGACGGCGCACCACTTTGGCCGGCAACTCATCGAGCAGGCGCACCCGGTCATCGGGTGACATCTCTTCCACAAGCTCCAACACTTCACTAGAGCGCAGCCGTTCCAACAAGCTTTGCTGAATGGCTGGCTCGAGATATTCGTACACCTCAATCGCTTCGTCCTTGCCGAGCAGGCGAAAGGCAAGTGCCTGCAGCGTTCGCGGAAGGCAGCCAACCGCTTCCGCCACATCCACGGGCTGAACTGGAGCCAAGAGCAACTTGACTCCGTCGTAATTGCCAACCGACAACATCGATTCCAGTTGCTGAGCAACAACCTCAGCCATTAGATCATTCGTGACGCTCACACCGCTGCGGCCGTGGGCTTCTTCCATGCTCTCTGCCCAGCCATCTCCATCCTAAGAGGGGCTGGAGCCGGTTATCGTCAGCGCCGATTGCACTCTCAATAGTTATGGCCCCCAACATCAGCAACGTTTCCGTCAATACTCCCGACGGCGCCAACAAATCACTCGGTTCTTACTCCGGCAAGGTGCTGTTAATGGTGAACGTGGCTAGCCGCTGCGGCTTCACTCGTCAGTACAGCGGTCTGCAAGCGTTGCAAGACAGTTATGGCGCTCAAGGTCTTCAGGTTTTGGGCTTCCCCTGCAACGACTTTGGCGGTCAAGAGCCCGGCTCTTTGGAGGAGATCAAAAGCTTCTGTTCCACCACTTACAACGCCAGCTTTGAGCTGTTCGACAAAGTACATGCCACTGGAAGCACCACTGAGCCCTACACCACCCTCAACACAACAGAGCCTTCAGGCGATGTGGCTTGGAACTTTGAGAAGTTCCTTGTGGGCAAAGACGGCACGGTGATCGCACGCTTCAAAAGCGGCGTTGAGCCCGATTCAGATGAACTAAAAACTGCGATTGAGTCTGCTCTTAACACCTAACCAAGCTCCGGCCTACGAAGACACCCAGGGCTGCGGCACCCAGCCCCAGCCCCAGGGTGAGGCCGATCAACGCCAATGCAGCAAGCCAGTCGCCTTGAGCGATGAAGGTCACGCAGTGCACCATCCAGCTGCTGAATGTGGTGAGCGAACCGCAGAAACCGATACCAATCAATAACTGCCGTTTCGGACGGAGCGGGAGCCCCACCAACCAGCCCAAAATGAACGCACCGAGCACGTTCACAATCACGTCGTTGTCATGCAGATGGGACCCTATCTGCCAACGCATCACAGCTCCAGGGATGGCACCAAGAGCTACAAGGGCCAATTCGCTCAAGTCTTGGCGAATGGTGAGCTGGTTTGTGGTGGAAGAAGACTGAGGCATCAGGCGACCCTCTCGGCCAAGCCAAGCCCGTAGCCAAAACCAGCCGCAATCAAACCACCCAGGATTGAGCCCACGCCAAGAAGCAGCGATTCACGCCAATGCCTTTGCTTGAGGGTGTTGAGCAACTCAACGACAAAGGTAGAAAACGTACTGAGGCTGCCAAGAAAGCCCACAGCCACTAGCAGAGTCAGCCCCGAAAGACCCATAGATGTTGTGCAGGGATCATTGCCTTGCAGGCCAAGCACCAGACCTAGGGCAAAGGACGCAACGAGATTGACCGCAAACGTTCCCCAATGCTTGCGGGGAACCATCGGCTCAAAGTGATTAACAATCCGCAGCCGCAGCCACGCTCCAGGAATCGCCCCAATCCCTACCAGCACGACCTGACCAGCCGTGAAGGAATCAGCCACGCACCCAACCGCGAACTGGCTGAAAGCCAACTGGCAAGCCCTGGCCTGAGGACATCTGAACTTGGATCCAGTCGCGGCCATCGTCTCCACGCCAATGACGCAACATCTGAAGTGGCGTGCCTAACTCCAAACGCCGTAGGGCAGGGGCCTCAACCAGCGGACTCGATCGGAGCACACAGCATTCACCACTGAGCATGGGGCTTTTGCCCTCCTGCCGGCGTAAGGGTGGAAGCCGCCGCTGGGCACCACCGGCGGGCAAAGCCGCTGGTGCCATCAAGGCCACACCAAGAAGCCAGCCCCAGCGCAACACAAACCCTGTTGACATCCGCATCAGATGTCGAGAGACGCCATGTCTAAGTCGGCGCTGTGGGTTTCGATGAATTCCCGCCGTGGCGCAACTTTGTCGCCCATCAGGATGGTGAAGATTCGATCCGCTTCGAGCGCATCCTGCACTTCCACCCGTTTCATCATCCGCGTGGAAGGATCCATCGTGGTTTCCCACAACTGCTTAGGCATCATTTCACCGAGACCCTTAAACCGCTGGATGTTGTAGTTGGCTTTCTCACCAAATCCAGCCAAAGTTTTTTGCAATTGCTGCTCGTTGTAGCAATAGGTGTGATTCTTTCCGCGCTCAACTTTATAAAGAGGCGGACAAGCGATGTAAATATATCCTCCTTCAACCAATTCTTTTTGATAGCGATAAAAGAAAGTGAGGATCAGAGTGCGAATGTGCGCTCCATCCACATCAGCATCGGTCATGATCACTACACGGTGATAGCGGAGTTTTTTAACATCAAAATCTTCTCCCTTAATCCCCAAGCCAAGGGCCGTGATCAAAGTTTGAATTTCATTATTTTTATAGATCTTGGCATCATCGGTTTTCTCAATGTTGAGAATTTTTCCGCGCAAAGGAAGAATCGCCTGAAAACGACGATCGCGTCCTTGCTTGGCGGAACCTCCAGCAGAATCGCCCTCCACAATGTAGATCTCAGATTCGGAAGGATCTCTAGTGCTGCAATCAGCCAACTTGCCAGGCAGCGTTGAACTTTCCAGCACGCTTTTGCGGCGCACCAACTCCCGCGCCCGACGAGCCGCTTCCGCCGCATTAAAGGCCTGGATCGCCTTCTCCAGGATCATGTCGATCACCCCTGGGTTGAACTCCAGGTATTGGCTCAGTGACTCTCCAACCAAGTTATCAACAATGCCCCGAACCTCGGTATTACCAAGCTTGGTTTTTGTCTGACCTTCAAATTCAGGCTCGGGAACCTTCACCGAAAGCACAGCGGTAAGGCCTTCGCGAATGTTTTCGCCAGCCAAATTTGAATCAGCATCTTTGCGTTTACCACGTTTCTTCGCAAACGTATTGAGGGTGCGGGTCAGAACCGTTTTTAAACCTTCAATATGAGTGCCACCATCCACAGTACGGATGTTGTTAGCAAAGCCAAGAATGCTGTCGGAATAAGCATCAACGCACCACTGCAATGCCGCTTCAACAGTCACGCCATCTTTTTCGGCATTCACATAAATGATTTCTGGATGCAGAGGATCTTTCTCCGCATTCATGTAGGCAACGTATTCCTTGATGCCACCTTCAAAGAAGTACAGGTCCTCACGGGGCTGGCCCTCCTTATTCCGGGCAGCCTCTCGCTCATCGCGGAACATGATGCGCACACCACCATTCAAATAAGCAAGCTCTCGCAAACGCGCCGAAAGTATGGAGTAATCGAACTCAATTCCAACCGTAAAAATCTGATGATCCGGCTTAAAGCAAACGCTGGTGCCTGTTACCCCATTCTCCTCAGCAGGCTGCGGCTCTGAAGCAAGGCTGCCAATGGCGGCACCGCGCTCAAAGCGCTGGCGATGCACCTGGTCTTGACGGCGGACAGTGACTTCAACCCACTCGCTCAGGGCGTTAACAACAGAGATGCCGACGCCATGCAAACCACCCGAAACCTTGTAGCCACCGGATCCAAACTTTCCGCCTGCATGCAACACCGTCATCACGGTTTCCAGGGCACTTTTGCCCGTGCGGGGATGAACGTCCGTTGGGATGCCACGGCCGTTGTCGCTAACAAATGCAGATCCGTCTTCTCCTAGAACAACGGTAATTTCGTTGCAATGCCCAGCTAGGGCCTCATCAACGGCATTGTCCACCACCTCATAGACAAGATGATGGAGCCCGCGGGGACCGGTTGTACCGATGTACATTCCCGGGCGCTTACGCACCGGCTCTAGGCCTTCAAGGACCTGAATTTGTTCGGCACCGTAGGCGTCTTGAACTTTTGAGGCTTCGCTCATGCGCTCTTCGTCGGCCCAGCCACCTTTTCATGGTCAACTTACCACCGGCATCCCAGAGGCGCACGTAGAAGCCTCTGGCGCATCATTTTCAAAGGGGATGCACCCCATCTTTTCTTCGATGAATCAGATCAGCCCTGAATTCGAGACCACAGCCAACGCAGAGGCTCCCCTTGTGGTGGCACTGGTTGGCCCGACGGCGAGCGGCAAGACCGCGCTCGCGATTGAGCTTGCTGAGCACTTCCAACTGGAGATCCTCAACATCGATTCTCGCCAGCTCTACCGAGAGATGGATATCGGCACAGCCAAACCCACTGCCGAGCAACAACAGCGCGTGACCCATCACCTCCTGGACTTGCGCTCCCCTGATCAACCGATCACGCTTCAAGAGTTTCAACAGGAGGCCGCTGCAGCCGTGAGCCAGGTGCTCAAGGATCGAGGCGTGGCTTTTTTTGCCGGAGGCAGCGGCCTGTACCTCAAGGCCCTCACCCAAGGACTGCAGCCCCCAGCCGTTCCTCCTCAAGCCGAGCTACGCCGCCAACTGAGCGCACTCGGCCAAGCGAGCTGCCACCAGCTCCTCCAACAGGCCGATCCCCAAGCAGCCGCCAAGATTGCCCCTGCAGACGCGATTCGCACCCAACGCGCTCTGGAAGTGCTGTATGCCAGCGGCAAACCGATGAGTGAGCAACAGTCGGCCAACCCTCCGCCCTGGCGCGTGCTGGAGCTCGGACTCAATCCCGTGGAGCTGCGCTCACGCATCGCCCAACGCACCCAGCAGATTTATCAGGAAGGATTGCTTGAAGAAACGCGGCAGCTGAGCCAGCGCTATGGACCTGACCTCCCCATGCTGCAAACGATCGGCTATTGCGAAGCGCTCAAGGTGCTGCAAGGAGACCTGAGCGAAGCGCAGGCCATCGCCACCACCACAAGGCGGACCCAACAATTCGCCAAGCGGCAACGCACCTGGTTCCGCCGTCAACACAACCCCCACTGGTTAGAAGGTCACGATGCGCTCAGCGAAGCGATAAGACTGATCGAAGCGTGTCTAAACTGAAAAACAATCTCTGCTGAGCACCGCTTTCAATCAGCAGCCCTTCACCACACTGAATGCCCCCACGTCCTCGCTTTGACCGTCGCGCCCCCGTCCGGGAGCTCCCCAACATCAATGACCGCATCAGCTACCCACAGCTAAGGGTTGTTGACGCAGACGGAGAGCAGCTCGGGGTGATCGACCGGGAAAAAGCACTAGAAGTTGCGCGTGAACGCGAGCTCGATCTCGTGCTGGTGAGCGAGAAAGCCGATCCACCGGTATGCCGGATCATGGATTACGGCAAATTCAAATTCGAGCAAGAAAAGAAAGCCAAAGAAGCAAAGAAAAAGTCGCATCAGACCGAAGTCAAAGAGGTCAAGATGCGCTACAAAATCGATTCTCACGATTACGACGTCCGCATTGGTCAAGCGCAGCGCTTCCTTAAAGCCGGCGACAAAGTGAAATGCACGGTGATTTTCCGCGGCAGGGAAATTCAGCACACTGCGTTGGCCGAGATATTGCTGCGCAGGATGGCCAAAGACCTGGAAGAGCCCGCCGAAGTGCAACAGCCACCAAAGAGGGAGGGCCGCAACATGATCATGTTTCTCACACCCCGCAAAGCTCCGCTGTTGAAGAAAGACAAGGAAGACGGAGTGGGGAACAACGCGGTGCGCACCATTCCTTCACCGGCGCGTCGGATCATCACTCAAGACTGAGCTGCATCCAGAAGCAGTCGCCAGCCCTCCTGAGCTGAGGCCTGGTGATACTGATCACGGGCTTCGCACATGAAGCCGTGGTCAGCGCCCTCAAAGGCGCTGTAGCGCAAGCGCAGTCCGGTGGGATCCTCCGTTTGCAGTGCAGCCTGAATCGCCTGTTGCTCTGAGTTTGGGATCAGGGGATCGATGCTGCCGCACAAGCAATGCAGCTCTCCTTGCACCGAGGGCAGCAGCTCCAAACTGGGGGCTCCTCCACCGAGCCGCCCACGGCTCACACCTGCCCCATAAAAATCCAAACCAACCTGCACAACAGCAAGGGTGGAGGCCAGCAGAGCGGCATGCCCGCCAAAACAGAACCCCACCAACGTGATGCGCAGAGGCTGATCACGGGCTTCAAGAGCCTGCCGCAACTAATCGATCGAGGCTTGAATGTCCGCAAGGATCCCCTCGCTAGTCGTGGCCTCCTTATGACGTCGACCTTCGCTGGTGGACTCGAGGCCATAACGCAACTCAAGCTCTGGAGCCGTGCGCGCGAAGAGCGGCATCGCTAAGGCGGGAACACCAGCTGACGACAAGCGATCGGCCACACCCTACACCCAATAATTCAGGCCAAAAATCTCAGGAAGCAC
>JASJLK010000039.1:0-132802 GCA_037620855.1 Synechococcus sp. ChBW.bin.23
AAGAACCCTCAAAACATTCCAAGCTTTCGCTCTTTACGTCCCGCGGCTGCGCGTCGGAGCATTGCTCCCCTGCGCAGTCCAAAACCATAACCCAACAACCTCACTTCTTGCAACCTTTGCAATTCGTTCAGCATCTCAAGACTTGCTTCCACTGGCCAGAGCAAAGTCCATCACTAAATTTTGAGCAATGGTCGCAACAGCACCTTGGCCGAACGCTTCAGCCAACAGAACCAGCGGGTCCGTCCCAGCTCCAAAGAAGACCAGGTCGTTCAAAAGGCCAAAGAGCATTTCGAACGCACACTGATTCCCATTGCAGGCAGCCTTGCGGGCAGCGTTGCTGCTCTGCAGCACCCCAATGCGGACGAAGCCCTCAACTACGGCGAGATCTTCCTGCGCGACAACGTGCCAGTGATGGTCTACCTATTGACGCAAAAACGATTCAAGATCGTCAAACAGTTCCTCCAGATCTGCCTCGACCTCCAGAGCACCACTTATCAAACCCGTGGTGTGTTCCCAACAAGTTTTGTTGAGGAGAACGGGGAGCTCATTGCCGATTACGGCCAACGTTCGATCGGACGGATCACCTCTGTCGACGCCAGTCTCTGGTGGCCAGTCCTCTGCTGGATGTACGTCAAAGCCAGTGGAGACGAACAATTTGGATCCACACCTGGCGTCCAACGAGGAGTCCAACTGTTGTTGGACCTCGTGCTTCACCCCACGTTTGAAGGCACACCGGTGCTGCTTGTGCCGGATTGTGCGTTCATGATCGATCGCCCAATGGACGTATGGGGTGCACCGCTAGAAGTTGAAGTGCTCCTGTATGCCTCCCTCCGTTGCTGCGCTCAGCTCATGGAGCTCGGCCGACGGAATCAAAACAGTCGCCTGCTCGACCAACGCTTGGTCCTTACGCGCCAGTGGATTCATGACCTCCGCAAGTTTCTGCTGAAGCACTACTGGGTGACCAGTAAGACGATGCAAGTTTTAAGGCGAAGACCCACAGAGCAATACGGCGACAATCAGCACCAAAACGAATTCAATGTGCAGCCCCAAGTGATCCCTGATTGGCTGCAGGACTGGCTCGAGAACCGTGGTGGCTATCTCATCGGCAACATCCGAACAGGCAGACCCGATTTCCGTTTTTACAGTCTTGGCAATTCTCTGGGCTGCCTCTTCGGACTTCTCACAGCGCCACAACAGCGAGCTCTGTTTCGCCTCACACTTCACAATCGCAATCATCTGATGGCTCAGATGCCGATGCGAATTTGCCATCCACCCATGGAAACGTTGGAGTGGCAGAACAAGACAGGATCGGACCCTAAGAACTGGCCTTGGAGTTATCACAATGGCGGCCATTGGCCGAGCCTTCTTTGGTATTTCGGAGCTTCGATCCTCCTCCATGAGCGCCGTCACCCCAATGCAGACATACTGCTGATGGGACAGATGAAGGCGATGTTGGAGGACTGTTACTGGAGCCAGCTCAACCAACTACCAAGACAACAGTGGGCTGAATATTTCGATGGACCCACAGGCACTTGGATGGGCCAGCAATCACGCACTTATCAGACCTGGACCATCGTTGGATTTCTTCTGCTTCACCATTTCCTTAGGGTGAATCCTGGTGATGTGGATTTGCTCGACCTTGACGAACCACTTGGGTCTTAGAACAACAGCTCAAAAACGCCTCACAAAAAAACCCCCATAGCTCATCGCTAGGGGGTTTTTTAAGCCAATTAACTCAGAACAAACCGAGTGTCAGTGACTTGTCGATAGGCATCGCAGCACCGATTCCCAAATAAATGGTGGTAGCTGTACCGAACAAGAACACTGCCATCGCGATTGGACGGCGGAATGGGTTCTGAAACTTGTTGAAGCTCTCGATGAAGGGGATAAGCATCAGACCAAGGGGCACCAAGGTTTGCAATGCAATCCCCAGAAGCTTATTAGGAACGACCCTAAGAATCTGAAACACCGGATAGAGGTACCACTCAGGGAGGATCTCAAGCGGAGTTGCAAAAGGATCGGCCTTATCACCCAGCATGGCTGGGTCCAAAACAGAGAGCCCGACGATGCAAGCAATGGTCCCAAGGATCACTACAGGGAAGATGTAGAGAAGATCGTTAGGCCATGCAGGCTCACCATAATAGTTATGCCCCATGCCTTTAGCGAGCTTGGCCCGCAGCTTGGGATCGGTGAGATCAGGCTTCTTGAGAATATGCATGGTGCGAAGCGGTAATGAACGAACGGTAAGTGGGAAAGTTCGAAAATTGAATCAGTGCTTAAACCAACTGAAATGGATCACAAAGGACCAGAAATGCCCTGCTTACGGATCATCAAGAAGTGCATGAGCATGAAGACAGCAAGCAACCAAGGCATCACAAACGTGTGAAGGCTGTAGAAGCGGGTGAGTGTGGATTGACCAACGCTTTCGCCACCACGCAAAAGCTCAACCATGAAGTTACCAACAACCGGAATGGCAGCAGGCACTCCTGAAACAATCTTGACTGCCCAGTAGCCAACTTGATCCCAAGGGAGCGAGTAGCCGGTAACGCCAAAAGAAACAGTGATCACAGCCATCGTCACGCCGGTCACCCAAGTGAGCTCACGGGGACGCTTAAAGCCACCTGTGAGGTACACGCGGAAGACGTGGAGAATCAGCATGAGCACCATCATCGATGCGCTCCATCTGTGCACTGAGCGAATGAGCCACCCGAAGCTCACATCTGTCATCAGGTACTGAACTGAGCTGTAAGCCTCAGCAACAGTGGGCTTGTAATAGAAAGTCATCGCGAATCCGGTCGCGAACTGAATCAGGAAACAAACAAGCGTGATGCCGCCCAGGCAATAAAAAATATTGACGTGGGGCGGAACGTACTTGGTGCTGAAGTCATCAGCGATGTCCTGGATTTCAAGACGTTCCTGGAACCAGTCGTAGACAGGTGAGGAGTTCGCCATGCAAAGGTCGGTTTGGATTGCGAGAGTCTACCGATGACGCTCCAGCCGACGCGACAGAATGAAGCTGATGTTGCCGATTGTTAATTACATGAAAAAAGGCCTGCGGCAGCTGGCCTCCGGCTTGGCCTCCCTTTTGCTTTGCAGCCTCTTAATTCCAGCGCCTGCTCTGGCTCTCAACGATGCCCAGCAGTTGGTGGTTGAAACCTGGCGCCTGGTGAATCAGAGCTATCTCGACCCCTCGAGTTTCGACCGTATTCACTGGAAGCGTCTGCGGCAGAAGGCTCTCGAGCAGACGATCGAAACCAGCGAGCAGGCCTACAGCGCCATCGAGGCCATGCTTGAACCCCTCGATGATCCCTACACACGCTTATTGAGACCTGACGATTACTCCGTCATGAAGTCCAGCAACTCCGGAAGCCTGAGTGGCGTAGGACTCCAACTAGGCCATCACAACGATGAAGACTCAGTCGTTGTCATCGCTGCACTCGAAGGATCACCAGCCGCTGATGCTGGCGTGGTCAGCGGCGCCGCCCTGCTGGCGGTGAACGGAGAATCAACAGCTCTGCTGGGACTCGAAACCACCGCAGCACGCTTGCGAGGAGATGTGGGAACGCAGGTTTTGCTGACCGTGCAACCCCCAAATGGAGAAACAGAGGAGCTCTCATTGGAACGACGCAATGTTGACCTGCGCCCTGTTCGCACTCGGCGTCTTCGAAGTGACACGCACACACTTGGCCATCTACGCATCACGCAGTTCAGCGAAGGCGTGCCGAAACAAGTGCAAGAAGCCTTGCAAGAGCTCACCGATAAGGGAGTGGAAGGGATTGTTCTTGATCTTCGGAACAACTCTGGGGGTCTCGTCAGCGGCGGACTCGCCGTTGCTGACGCCTTCCTAGACGAAGAGCCCATCGTGGAAACACGCAATCGAGAAGGGATTGCTGATCCCATTCAATCGAACCCAATTACGCTTTACGACGGTCCGATGGTGACCCTCGTTAACGCCGGCACCGCGAGTGCGAGCGAGATCCTTGCGGGGGCCCTTCAGGACAATGATCGTTCTCAGCTGCTCGGCAGTGAGACCTTTGGCAAAGGGCTCATCCAGACCCTGACCAACCTGAGTGATGGCAGTGGTTTGGCCGTGACCGTGGCCGGCTATGTCACCCCAAGCGGACGTGACATTCAAGGGCAAGGAATTACACCAGATCGCTTGCTGGATCAGCCCGAGCCACTGAACCCCGGGGGTGAAGGAGACCGCTGGCTTACGGATGCAGCACGGGTACTGGAGGCCATCATCGATCGCAAGACCGCCGAATCTCTTTCAACAGAAGATGCGATCAATCCAGAGGAGATGGCAGAAACGGCATGAGTAGCCGCACATATCACGACCCTCTTCATGGCGGCATCGCACTTAACACAGATGACCCGGCTGAAGCGCTGGTTCTCGAACTTGTTGACGCAGCCCCCTTCCAAAGGCTTCGGCGCATTCGTCAGCTCGGGCCGGCATTTTTAACATTCCACGGCGCTGAATCGAGCCGGTTCACCCACTCTCTTGGCGTTTTCCACATCGCGCGACAGGCCTTTCAGCGCTTGTTGGCTATGGATCCATCACTGGAACGTCATCGTGGCGTGCTCTATGCAGCAGCCCTACTTCATGACTTGGGTCATGCGCCCCTGAGCCACACCGGCGAGGAAATGTTTGGCACCCAGCATGAACAGTGGTCCGCACGCATCGTTCGAAAGCACCACGCGATCCGGGAGCCACTTGAACGATTCCAACCAGGAAGCTCAGAAGCTGTGGCTGCTCTCCTAGAGGACGGCATCACAGAACGGAGGGTCATCAAAGACCTCGTAAGCAGCCAACTCGATTGCGACAGGCTCGATTACTTGCTGCGAGATAGCTACAGCACAGGGACGAGCTATGGCCAACTGGATTTAGAGAGAATTCTGGCCGCACTCACCCTGGCGCCAGATGGAGAACTCGCGATCCATCCCAAGGGCCTAATGGCTGTGGAGCACTACCTCGTGGTGCGAAACCTGATGTACCGCAGTGTTTACAACCACCGCCTCAACGTGGTGTGCAATTGGCTGCTGGAACAAATAATCCGCCTAGCCCGTGAGCTAGGGCCCGATCATGTTTGGGCAGATTCAACGATGCGCTGCTGGCTTTGGTCCGCCCATGAGATCGACCTTGAGGCCTATCTAGCTAACGATGACCTGCGAACTGGCTATCACCTGATGCGCTGGCGAGAGGAAGCCCCTCGCCCTCTCGCTGATCTCTGTGATCGGTTTCTCAACCGACGACTCCTCAAAGCTCTCGATGTGGACAGTCTCTCGAAGGAGAAGCAGCTCGAATGCTTGGCCCTCGCAAGGGGATTGGCTGAAGCGAAGGGATTAGATCCGAGTTTGAGTTGCGGTTTACGCCATCAACAACTGCATGGGTATCACCCCTATCGCGGGGGGCTGAGGCTCTGGAATGGCCAGCAACTTCAAGCACTCGAGCAAAGCTCAGCACTCGTCAAAAGCTTGAGCAAGCCTGTAAGCACCAGCTGGCTGATCTATCCAAAGCAGATCAGTCAGGAACTGAAACGAAAGGTGGGCCAATACCTGGCGCAGATTTAACGTCAGCTTCCACTCTTGATCACGTCTGTGGCTTTGACCCAAGAGACACTTCAAGCTGCGTGCCATCGCCTGGTTCTGCACACCAATCGGCACATCCCATGGCAAGACAACCTGGAGGACCAACTCAATGGCCTTGAGGGCAAGGATCTCGAATTGGATAGCGGGGAGTGGTTGCTCAATGGCCGGGTGCTTTCTGCCTTTCAAGCTCAACTTGAAGACCGTAGATGTCGATTGCTGTCGATCAAAAGCTGCAATCCCCTCACCGTGGTCAGCGCCAACGCCCTGGGCATTCCAGCTCAGCTCACCACGCCGCAGCTTGCAAATTCGCTTCCTAATGGCCCTGAAGAAAAGCGGTCCCCAGCCCTACTAATTCATCGTGCAACCTTGCGATCGGGAGACCATCTGAAAGCACGCCACCACGTTTTGCTCATTGGCGATGTCAATCCAGGCGCGCGAATCAGTGCGGGAGGGAACGTTCTGATCTGGGGGCGACTCCGTGGCTTTGCTCATGCCGGGGTTGAAGGCGATCTGAATGCGCGCATCACGGCATTACAGCTCCGTCCCCTTCAGCTACGAATTGCGGATCTAGTGGCCAGGGGACCAGAGGAGAAACCTCAACCTGGACTTGCGGAGGAAGCCAGGATTGTGGATGGAGTGATTTCGATCGAGCCTGCTGATCCCCGCAGTGGCTTGCCAATGCAAGAGCTTTCTGCTGATTCGAACAATCGAGAGCACTAGCCCTTAACCTGGCAAAATCCACCGCGATAACGTGACGTCAAATTCGCGAACGATCCTGATTTGCTCCGGCAAGGGTGGCGTCGGTAAGACCACCCTCACGGCCAACTTGGGGATTGCCCTGGCCCAGCGTGGGTCCAGCACCGTTGTTTTGGATGCCGACTTCGGTTTGCGCAACCTTGATTTGCTGCTTGGACTCGAAAATCGAATTGTATATACCGCGCAAGAGGTGTTAGCAGAAACCTGCCGCTTAGACCAGGCTCTTGTGAAGCACAAGCAAGTCCCCAATCTGGCTTTGCTACCTGCTGGCAACCCGCGGATGCTCGAGTGGCTCAAACCAGAAGACATGCGGGCCATTGCCTCCATGCTTGAAAAACGTTTCGATTACGTAATCATCGACTGCCCCGCAGGCATTGAAGACGGATTTAAGAACGCCGTTGCGGCAGCACGTGAAGCGATTGTGATCACCACGCCTGAAGTGTCGGCTGTACGTGATGCAGATCGCGTGATCGGATTGCTCAACACCCACGGGGTGAAACCAATTCAGCTCGTTCTCAATCGGGTAAGGCCCAAAATGATGGCCAATCAAGAGATGTTGGCTGTGGATGACGTCACTGACATCCTCGCCCTGCCCTTGCTTGGATTAGTGCTGGAAGATGAGCAGGTGATCGTGAGCACCAACCGAGGAGAACCTCTCACCCTGAATGGAACAAAATCACCAGCAGCCAAGGCCTACAGCAATATTGCTGGTCGCCTCCAAGGCGAGGACATTCCATTGCTGGATCCTTCCAAGGAGCGTTCAGGCCTTCGGGCCACGGTGCGCCGCTTGATGCAAACGAAGATCTTCTGAGCCGATGACTCTCCGTGACCTCGTCGACAAATTGCTGGGGCGTCAACCAGCGAGCGCCAGTACTGCCAGAGACAGGCTTCAACTCGTTCTGGCGCATGACCGCAGTGACCTGAGCCCTGAGCTTCTCGATCAAATGCGTCGTGAAATTTTTGAAGTGGTGGCTAAGTACGTTGACATCGATCTTGAGGAAGGTGATGTGAGCCTGGAAACCGAGGATCGTGTGACAGCCCTTGTTGCCAACTTGCCGTTTCGTCGACCGGTTGCATCAACCAGTCCCAAATCTGACTAAGGGGGGAATGGTTCTGGAAGCAATTCCAGACGTTATGGCTGAGCAAGGCTTCACCCCCGCAGAAACCACAGTGGTCCAACTCCTACTGGAAGGGCTTAGTAATCGAACCATTGCTTCCAGGCTGGTGGTGAGCATCCGCACCGTTGAAAGTCACATCAGCAACGCTCTCGATAAAAGCGGTTGCCGGTCGAGGCTTGAACTTTCAATGTGGTGGCTCCGCAATCATTCAGAGTCCTCGAGAACGTGCAGCGTTAAACTGCCCTCAATGCCGGCTTAGCTCAGTGGTAGAGCAGCGCTTTTGTAAAGCGAAGGTCATCGGTTCAAATCCGTTAGCCGGCTTCAGACAAATTCGATCAATCACGCTCTGATCTCCATCTCCACGGTGGGAATCAGCGGGCTGAACGACCTGTAAAAATCCAAATCCCAACGATGGCAAACAGCCACGGGAGCACATCCAAACCAAACCATGGCGTGAGTAGTAGCACCACTGGTTCAAACAGCCAGTGAATGGCGGTTAGGAGCAAAATGAACGAAGCAATCAACCAGAGCATTCGGGAAGGCTCACTACACCTGTTGGCATCACAGCGCCTCTGCGAAGCCAATGCCAGCCTTTAGGTTCTCGCCAAGCAATCACCGAGCTCGCTTGACAGGACGGGGCAGGCCAAGGGATTGGTGCAAGCAACGGCAAGTCCGGAAAGGCTCGCGCCGCCTCTATTTCGGTTCGACTGGAGTTTTCTCCCGACACATTGGCACTTGTCGTGGCAAGCGGACCGCTGCAACGCAGAAGATCCAACATGGGCTTGCAAGCTGGGATGCGCAAACCAAGGGTTGCCACTCCAGGGTTGAGGGCCTCTGCACAGGCACCAAAAGCTGGTATCACCAGAGTGAGGGCCCCTGGCCAGTGCAGTTGCGCAAGGGCACTGGCATCAGCTCGAGCAGCTGGGGAGACATGGCACAACAACCCATCAACGTCAGCACCCATCAAAATTAACGGCTTGTCCTGGGGTCGTTTTTTCAAGCGCCAAATTTGAGCCGCCTGCTCTGGCACCGCAGCCAATGCCGGAAGGGTGTCTGTTGGGAGTAGAGCGGCGCCCCCAGCACGCAGATGCATTTCGATGCCATCGCGATCCAACAAATTGAGAGGATTAATCGTCATCGTTCCTCCGTTTGCTGGTTGGAATCTATGGATTGGCAAGAACGCTGAGCAATAGCAAAGCGGGGAATGCCCTGAAGGTCATAACGGGCTTCTGGGCTTTTGAGACCTGCATCAGTGAGCAACTCCAGCACCATCGCACTCTGGTCATGGTGGTGCTCCAAGAGGATCCAGCCGCCTGGCGCTAGTGCTCTGTTGGCATCTCGAATGATCTGCCTGCAACAGTCGAGTCCATCACCACCACCACACAGAGCCAGGTGAGGCTCATGGTCTTTAACAACGGGCTCGAGCTCATCCATCACAGCCGTTGGGATGTAAGGCGGGTTACTCAGCACAAGGCCCAACTTCCCCCACCATGGTTTGAGCGGTTCCCACCAGCTACCAAGATGGAGTTGCCAATCACTGTCGCCAGCTAGGGCCATCAGATTGCGATTAGCAAGCGCAAGCGCGTTAACGCTGGAGTCCACGGCATGGCCCTTCCAGTGAGGAAGACCGCGAGCAAGCGCCACGGCCAAAGCTCCAGAGCCCGTTCCCAAGTCGGCCCAGATCCCTTCTACCTCGCGTGCATGCTCTGGCAAACACTGCAAAGCGAAGTCGATGAGCAGCTCGGTTTCTTGACGGGGGATCAAGGCGTCGGGAGACACCTCCAGCTCAAGATCTCGCCATGGACATAGGCCAACCAAGTGCTGAAGCGGAATGTGCTGATCTCGATGCTGGGTCCAAAGATCCATGAGGTCGTGCAACGAAGAACGCAGCTCGATCTCAACATCTGGGCAAATTCGTAGTTTTTGAAGATCACCCCAAGAGCAATTTGCGGCCATCGAAAGCAGCCAATCCACATCCACAGGGCGTCCACCCTGACGGATTAGCTCACGCCTCCACATAAGTAGATCTATTCCCTTGCAGCGGATAACGCCCATCAGAGCAGGTTAAACGGACCGCCAACGCAAACCAGGCTTGGGCTCGATGACACCCTCGAGCTCAAGCTGCAACAACTCATGCGCCATCTGAGTTGGACTACAGCTGAGTGCTTCAGATAGCTGCTCAAGCGTGAACCCTTCATCAACGCAACGCAGAAGCGAAGGATTCCGCTCGGCTGAAGACCGGGATCGGTCCAATGGCATCGACGCAGACCTTGCGGCCGCAAGCGGGCCTGGTCCAAGATCAGCAATCAACGAAGCAGGCGATAGCAAAGGTATTGCCCCCTCCTGCAACAAACCATTGCTGCCCTTGCAAGACCAACGCAGCGCATCCCCTGGAACCACCCAAACAGGACATTTCTGCGTGTGCGCGATCTGGGCTGATAGCAATGAGCCGCTTGTCTCAGGGCACTCAACCACCACCAGGGCACAAGACACACTCACCAAAAGGCGATTCCGCAACGCAAAGTTGGATCGCTGCACCCGAGCACCGCAAGGCCATTCGCTCAACAACAGGCCAGCAGCCTCAACTTGGGCCTGCAGGGCCTCGTGCTCGGGCGGATACACACGATCCAAAGGCGTGCCCAACACACCAATCGGGAGTCCACCCGCTTCAAGACAACCATGGTGAGAAGCAGCATCAATTCCTTCAGCAAGGCCACTCACCACGGGCCAACCAGCACGGGCGAGGCACTGACCAAGCGCATGGGCCATCCGACAGCCATGGTCTGATGGTCGGCGTGTTCCCACCACCGCGACAGCCTTTTGAGCTGATAAAAAAGGCCAACACTGCGTCCGCCCTGACCAGTGCACAGCAAGTGGAGGACGCTTCAACAAATCAAATGAAATCGGCCAGTCCTGATCCAGAGGAAACAGAGCATTGTCTGGAACCCAAAGACTTGGGGACGCCCCTTTACTCAGCCGATAAGACTCGACACGCGCCATCAAGGAGTCGGGCCAGCGCAGGGCTGCTTGCAAACGCAAGAGGGGCCATGACCACAGATCGGCCAAGGTCACCTGATGGGCTTGAGCAACAGCACTCAGAGCACTAATCCTGGCAACACCCAGTCCGGGGCATGAGATCCATAGCCACCACCAGCCACGCTCTCCCAACAGCTAAGCGCAAGTACAAATGAACTAGCACATTATTGGGGCGGCCCATGGGTCAAGAGCTCAAGCGCTGTTGCAACAGACGGTGGTGGGCGGCGCAAAACCTGACGCCTGTCTCCGTTGAGACGGACCAAAACCAACTCCACATGCGCCTCGAAGGCGCAATCACCATTTGCCCCTAGCAGGTGCGTCTGCCAGCGCCAACGGGGACCCTCTGGAGCAAGCGCATGGCTTTGAAGCAAAACCTGGTCACCATGCATGAGGGCTCGCTTGTAAGACATCTCCAAGCGCACCACTGGCATTTCCAACCCTTCAAGCGCCATCAGTCGATAGGGCAGCCCCACCGCCGCGAGTGCTTCGACACGGGCCTCTTCCAACCAACCGACATAGGCGCCATGCCACATCACACCGCCGTGATCGGTGTGTTGTGGCAACACACGCTTGTTCAATTGCCAAGGAAGGCGCGTAACGCTCTCAGTCACCATCAACACGGCCTGGTGCATCAGCCATAGGCTGAAGCAGACCTAACTCTTCATCGTGTTCAAGAATCTTCTGATTGCTGATTCCGGCAAAGGGCATGTCGGAGAAATGGTGCGGATGCTGCGTGACCTTCCAGGGTTCAGGACTGCTCGTATCAACCTGCTCCACGTGGTTTCTGAGCAAGGAAAGATCAACTCAGAAGACCACTGGACGACAGCAGGAAGCCTGCTGTCCAAGGCGGTGAGTCAATTAGGACTTGACCCGAGTGAAGTGAATTCGATCATCCGCCAAGGGGATGCCAAACAAACCGTTCTCACTGTGGCTGAAGAAATCAATGCTGATTTGATTGTGATGGGATCCAGAGGGCTAGGTCGCCTCCAGTCGATCCTGTCCAACAGCACAAGCCAATACGTGTTTCAGCTCTCAACACGTCCGATGTTGCTGGTCCGTGACGACCTCTACGTCCGCCACGTGAATCGCCTCATGGTGACCATTGACGGAACCGGGGTTGGCGATGATGCGCTCCGGATTGCCTGCGAAATGGTTCGCGACATCCCTGGCGGTCAGCTCACTGGCGTTCACATTGCAAGACAAGAACTATCAGGCTCCCGTGGAGGAGATAACAAAGCAGATGGCTTGCTTACTGCTGCAGTTCAACGCGCTCGGAGCCTGGGCGTTGACCTCAAACCAATGCACGTGGCGAATCCAGACATTGGCCGAGGTGTTTGCCAAGCAGCCGAAGAGATCAGTGCTGACCTCGTTGTTATTGCGTCACAGGACAGGCGCCCTCTTGTTGCGAGAGGCCTTGTGGACCTAGACAAGCTCCTTGGCGGCTCAATCAGCGACTACATCAGAGTCCATGCGCCTGCCCCGGTTCTTCTGGTCCGCGAGCCAGAACAGAATTAAAACGGCCCAGACTTGAACCAACAGTCGATCAGGAGGAACCTTCTCGACTGTTGGTCTGGATGAACAAGACGATCAGAAACACCGTCGGAACCAGGACGAACATGAGGCTGGCAACGAAGCCGAGATCGTTGGTTTCCATGGGCGATTAATGGCGCTAGGCCGAACGTATCATCGTTCGGGAGCAACGATGACCTTCAGCTCACCCCTCGTCACTGGGCGTAGCAGGCGAATCGGTTGCAGTCTCCTGTTCAGATCCTTCTTCCGCCTCGTCAGCGCTCTCGTCAACCGGCCATGAAGTTGGCCCGGCTGGCAGGGCTTCAGAGAGAGCCGCTGCCTTTTTCTTATCGAGTTCAGCGAAGCGAACTTGCGGACGGGTCAGCACGATCACGGATTGCTCTACAAGAGCCTGACAAGCCAATCTCCAAGACTCAGGGCGACGCCTGAGCTTGTTGTCCTCAACAACTGTCCGAGCCGTTAAGGGCGTGTCGTCGTCGGATCCCACAACATCGACAAAACAAGTGATGCACTGACCGCATCCACCACAATTCCCTAGTTGTCCCTTCAAGCCGTAAAGCTCGATGTTTTCGCGCAGAGCGACATCGCGCAGATTTTCACCTGGGTAACACTCCACATCACGTCCCTCACGCAGAAAACGAATGACTGGCATGGAGTGCTCCAGCAATAAACGCCCACTTTGCGCCCAAAGGTTGCGTTTTGTAACCCCCTCAGCCAGAGCCGAATGCGGCAGCCAAAGGGCGGAAGCACTGACAGGACAGTGAGGGGAACAAATCAAGGGGTCTCAACACAAGACATTGCAGCTCGCGACAACACGCCCCACTCAGTTGAGCGCACCCCTTACGATCGCTAGGTCTGTCTGCATCAGCAGCTCCGTTCCACCTGAACCTGACCCATGGGATTGCCCTGGTATCGGGTGCACACCGTCGTTATCAACGACCCAGGCCGACTCTTGGCCGTGCACCTCATGCACACTGCCCTCGTTGCCGGCTGGGCCGGCTCGATGGCCCTCTACGAACTAGCAATTTTTGATCCATCGGATCCAGTTCTGAACCCCATGTGGCGTCAGGGCATGTTTGTCATGCCCTTCATGTCACGACTGGGCGTCACCGGAAGCTGGGGAGGTTGGAGTATCACCGGAGAAACTGGAGTCGATCCTGGCTTCTGGAGCTTCGAAGGCGTCGCAGCCGCTCATATCGTTTTTAGCGGCCTATTGATGCTCGCTGCGATTTGGCACTGGACGTATTGGGATCTTGAAATTTGGCAAGACCCCCGTACGGGCGAACCAGCTCTAGACCTTCCGAAAATTTTCGGCATCCACCTTCTCCTCGCAGGATTGGGTTGTTTTGGATTTGGTGCTTTTCACCTCACCGGTGTCTTCGGGCCTGGCATGTGGATTTCTGATCCATATGCATTAACAGGTCATCTAGAAGCAGTTCAGCCGTCGTGGGGACCGGAAGGCTTCAACCCATTCAATCCAGGTGGAATTGTTGCTCACCACATTGCCGCAGGCATCGTGGGCATCATTGCCGGTATTTTCCACATCACAACTCGACCGCCGGAGCGCCTTTACAAGGCTTTGCGGATGGGAAACATCGAGACTGTTCTTGCTAGCGCAATCGCAGCTGTGTTCTTCGCTGCTTTCATTGTGGCTGGAACCATGTGGTATGGCGCAGCTGCAACCCCTGTTGAGTTGTTCGGCCCCACTCGCTATCAGTGGGATCAGAGCTACTTCAAGACTGAAATCAATCGCCGTGTTCAGACGGCCCTTGACGAAGGGGCCACCGTCGATGAGGCCTACGCTGCAATTCCTGAAAAACTCGCCTTCTACGACTACGTAGGGAACAGTCCTGCCAAAGGCGGCCTGTTCCGCGTTGGTCCGATGGTGAATGGAGATGGTCTTGCAACTGGATGGATTGGCCATCCAGTCTTCACCGACAAAGAAGGACGTGAACTTCAAGTGCGTCGTCTTCCCAACTTCTTCGAGAATTTCCCAGTCATTCTCGAAGACAACGACGGCATCGTTCGAGCGGACATTCCGTTCCGTCGCGCCGAGGCCAAGTACTCCTTCGAACAGAGAGGAGTTACTGCAACTCTTTACGGCGGCTCTCTCGACGGGAAAGTCTTCACAGACCCTGCCGAAGTAAAGCGCTTGGCTCGTAAGGCCCAACTGGGAGAAGGTTTCGAGTTCGATCGCAAGATCTACAACTCAGACGGAGTTTTCCGCAGCTCGCCCCGCGGCTGGTTCACCTTCGGCCACGCAACCTTCGCTCTGCTCTTCTTCTTCGGTCACATCTGGCACGGTGCTCGCACCCTCTACCGAGACGTGTTCGCAGGAATTGATCCTGATCTTGGCGAACAGGTTGAATTCGGCCTCTTCCAAAAACTCGGCGACAAATCAACACGTCGCCTACCCGAGGGATACGTTCCTCCCACGGGATCCACACCCCTCAGTTGATCGTTCTCTAGGAGACTCTCGATGGAAAGCTTCGCTTACATCCTCATCCTCGGCCTGGCGATTGCCACCTTGTTCTTCGCAATCGCATTTCGCGATCCACCGAAGATCGGTAAGTAGTCCATCCAGCAGATCAAACCCCGCCCAAAAGCGGGGTTTTTTTATTGCTCAAATCAGATTCTTCCTTCACAAACACTTTTCAAGGGCCCACATGTTCTATATAATGTGAATAATTCAAAATGGATTGATTAGGGCTTGCAGTGCCCCTCCTGCCAAAACACGGATAGCCGGGTTCTCGAATCGAGAGCAGCCGAGGGCGGAAGAAGTGTGCGCCGGCGTCGTGAATGCCTCAATTGTGAATTCCGATTCACGACATACGAGCGGGTAGAAATGGTTCCAATCACCGTGATCAAGCGCAATGGTCATCGTGAAATTTTTAATCGCGGCAAACTTCTTCACGGCCTGAGCCGCGCCTGCGAAAAAACTGAACTACTCCCCAGTAAACTCGAAGCTATTGTGGATGAGCTTGAACTCAGTCTTCAGCAGAGCAATAGCCGTGAGATCACCAGCTCAGAGATTGGTGAGTTGGTGCTTGGCCATCTCAAGGGTCTCAGTGAAGTCGCTTATGTGCGTTTTGCCTCGGTGTATCGAAACTTTCGAAGCGTCAGCGATTTCGTCTCCACGCTCGAAGGAATGAACGCAGATAAAGCTGAGCTTGCTGCACTCGTCTAAAAAGCAAGGCTGTTCTGTAAAATTACAAAATACTGATCCTTTGTCGGCGGGCACTGGGTCAATTTTTATCGCACTGTCTCCGGGCAGACCGCCAACCATCCATGACTGTTACCCCAACCGATCCGGCTCAGGATCTTGCTGTGGAGACCACCACTGCCATCGACGAGAGCATTGCCGTCGAAGCCACAGCGGACCAAGGCGATTTTGGAACGGACGAAGATCTCAGCATCCCTGAAGAGATCCCTACTGCGGATGATCCCAGCAGTCGTGCCAACCCTAATGATTTGGATGGGGCCGGCTTCACGATTGATGATTTCGCCTCACTGCTTAGCAAGTACGACTACAACTTCAAGCCAGGCGACATTGTTAACGGCACAGTCTTCGCGCTGGAAACAAAGGGGGCGATGATCGATATCGGCGCCAAGACCGCCGCTTTCATGCCCCTTCAAGAGGTCTCCATCAACAGGGTGGAAGGCCTCAGCGACGTGTTGCAGCCTGGTGAGATTCGGGAATTCTTCATCATGGGTGAAGAAAACGAAGACGGGCAACTTTCTCTCTCGGTTCGCCGTATCGAGTACCAGCGCGCCTGGCAAAGGGTCCTTCAGCTGCAAAAAGAAGACGCCACCATTTATTCAGAAGTGTTCGCCACCAACCGTGGTGGTGCTCTCGTTCGGGTGGAAGGCCTTCGCGGCTTCATCCCTGGATCCCACATCAGTACCCGCAAACCGAAAGAAGAGCTGGTTGCAGACTTCTTGCCTCTCAAATTCCTTGAAGTCGACGAAGAGCGCAATCGTCTGGTTCTCAGTCATCGCCGCGCCCTCGTCGAGCGCAAGATGAATCGCCTTGAAGTGGGCGAAGTGGTGCTCGGAACCGTTCGTGGCATCAAGCCATACGGCGCCTTTATCGACATCGGTGGTGTGAGCGGTTTGCTTCACATTTCCGAAATCAGTCACGAGCACATCGAAACACCCCATTCAGTACTAAACGTGAATGATCAAATGAAGGTGATGATCATCGACCTTGACGCTGAACGCGGTCGGATCTCACTGTCTACCAAGGCTCTGGAGCCAGAACCCGGTGACATGCTCACCGATCCTCAAAAGGTCTTTGACAAGGCAGAGGAAATGGCAGCTCGCTACAAGCAGATGCTTCTTGAGCAAGCGGAAGAAGGAGAAGAGCCATTGAGCTCGATGATGGTCTGAGCTGCATGAGCCCATGGCTCATTTATCTCTAAGAGGCCATTCACTTGGCTTGATTCATGGGGTGCTGTTCGACAAGGACGGCACCCTTTCCCATAGCGAACCCCATCTCATCGAGCTGGCCGACGCCAGGATTGAGGAAATCATTCGCGTCTTTGCCTCCCGTGGCGCATCGACCGACGTCCAAGTCCAACTTCTGGGCTTGCTCAAGCGCGCGATGGGCCGGTGCGACTCCGGCTTGATTCCTGATGGAACGTTGGCCGTCGCGTCCCGCCAACACAATCTGTTGAGCACCGCAACTCTTTTCTGTCTATTTGATCTCAGCTGGCCTCAAGCACTCGTGCTCGCAGAGGAGATCTTTGACACCGTGGACCGCCTTTACAAGCAAAACGCAACGAAAGCAAGCCTTAGCTCCAGAACCCCTTTGCCCCATTCAAAGGAATTGCTCAACGAGCTGCACAGCGCAGGTGTGATCTGTGCTGTGATCAGCAATGACACCCGCCATGGAATCGAACAGTTTCTTCAAGACCATGGCTTGAGCACCTTCATCACAGGAATATGGAGCGCTGATGACACCCCTTGCAAACCAGATCCAGGCGCGGTGCATGGTCTGTGCAAAATGCTGGATTTGGATCCAGCACAATGCGCACTGATCGGAGATGCCGACTCAGATCTGCTGATGGCACGCCGCGCAGGCATTGATTGTGCGCTTGGCTATGTGGCGGGATGGCATCGAACCCCCGACCTGACATCCCATCAACATTTGATCCATCACTGGCAAGAGCTAAGGGTTGAACAAGTTCAGTAGGGGCAACCCGTAAAATCCCATCACGCCCTAACTACTTATGAGTCGATACGTTTTCACGTCCGAATCAGTAACGGAAGGCCATCCCGACAAGATCTGCGATCAAGTCAGTGATGCCGTACTGGATGCCCTCTTAACCCAAGACAGCACGAGCCGCGTGGCCTGCGAAACCGTTGTGAATACCGGTCTTTGCATGATCACAGGCGAAGTCACCTCAAAAGCCCAGGTGGATTTCATCCATCTCGTACGCGATGTGATTCGAGATATCGGTTACAGCGGTGCACGAGCTGGTGGCTTTGATGCCAACAGTTGCGCCGTGCTGGTCGCCCTTGACCAGCAATCGCCTGACATTGCTCAGGGTGTCAATGAGGCCGATGATCATGAAGGCGATCCGCTCGACAAGGTGGGCGCCGGTGATCAGGGAATCATGTTCGGCTACGCCTGCAATGAAACGCCCGAGCTGATGCCTCTGCCCATCAGCCTTGCCCACAGGCTGGCAAGGCGCCTGGCCGAAGTTCGCCATAACGGAACACTCGACTACCTGCTCCCTGACGGCAAGACCCAGGTGAGCGTTGTCTATGAAAATGACAAGCCAGTTGAGATCGACACCATCCTGATCTCAACCCAGCACACCGCAGAGGTGACTGGTTTGACCGATGAACAAGAAGTGCGCAACCGCATCAGTGAAGACCTCTGGACTCACGTTGTGGTGCCTGCCACTGCAGATCTCCCTCTCAAACCAGATCGCGCCAAGTGCCGCTATCTGGTGAACCCCACAGGCAAGTTCGTGGTCGGTGGTCCTCAGGGTGATGCCGGACTCACGGGTCGGAAAATCATCGTCGACACCTATGGCGGCTATGCCCGTCACGGTGGTGGTGCCTTCTCAGGCAAAGACCCCACCAAGGTGGATCGCTCCGCTGCCTATGCGGCGCGATATGTAGCAAAAGCACTTGTGGCAGCTGGCCTTGCCAACCGTGTGGAAGTTCAACTGAGCTATGCCATCGGAGTGGCCAAACCTGTCTCGATCCTTGTGGAGTCGTTTGGCTCAGGCAAGATCTCGAATGAAGAGCTCACCGAATTGGTGCAAAAGAACTTCGATCTTCGCCCAGGCGCGATCATCGAACAGTTCAAGCTCAGAGAAATGCCCTCACTCAATGGTGGACGCTTTTACCGCGACACAGCTGCCTATGGCCACTTTGGTCGTCCCGACCTGAACTTGCCTTGGGAAGATGTCAGCGACAAAGCTGCAGCCTTGAAGCAAGCGTAAGCCAGCCAAATCCAAGCCGGCAAAAGCTTTTGATCCCAAAATCATGATGCAAGACCCGCTCGTGCTCGGCATAGACCTAGGCACCAGCGGTGTCCGCATTGCTGTCATCGACAGCAGCTTTGCTCTGCTCCAGACCGAGAGTGCGCCGTACCAGATCGGTCTGATCAACCCCTTCGACTGGCGCGAGCGATGTTGCACATTGATTGGGCGCCTCAAGCCCGACTACCGACATCGCCTCAAAGCCATCGCCGTGGATGGCACCTCAGGAACATTGCTGGCATGCGATAAACAAGGGTTACCCCTTGCCGAGGCCCTGCCCTATTCGTTCGCATGCCCAAATTTCATTGCTCAGCTCCAAGCTTTGAGTCCACAGGGTGGACCCGCTTCAAGCGCCAGTGGCAGCCTTGCAAGGGCGCTGCACCTATTCGATCAGCACAAAGCCCCTCTCCTGCTTCGCCATCAAGCCGACTGGATCAGCGGGTGGCTTCTTGAAAATTGGAGCTATGGGGAGGAAGGCAACAACCTTCGACTGGGATGGGATCTCAGCAAAAGGGCGTGGCCAGACAGCTTCGTAAGCCAACCCTGGTGGGATGCACTTCCAGAGGTTCGCGCCAGTGGCTCAGTGCTTGGCCCCCTTTCGCGCCAACGCGCCAAAGATCTAGACCTGCCAGAGGATCTGCTGGTCGTCGCTGGGACCACCGATTCCAACGCGGCTGTTCTTACGGCTGATGCTGACGACGATGAGGGCATCACAGTGCTGGGGAGCACCTTGGTGCTTAAACGATTCACCGATCAGCCCCTATCTCCAGGGCCAGGGATTTCCACCCATCGCGTAGGAGGTCGTTGGTTATGCGGAGGAGCCTCCAATGCTGGAGCTGCGGTGCTGAAACAACTCTTTCCTGACATCGACCTGGCTGAACTGAGCCGTCAGATTGATCCAGATCAGAACAGCGGCTTAAAGCTGCGGCCACTTCCCAGATGCGGAGAGCGCTTCCCCGTAGATGACCCCTACCTCGAGCCCATACTCACTCCCCGTCCTGTCAGCGATTCCCTCTATCTGCACGGCCTTTTAGAGGGTTTAACCCAAATCGAACACGCAGGATGGCAACGCCTCACAAGCCTTGGAGCCGATCCTCCGAGAAAGATCGTGACCCTTGGAGGAGGAGCGCGCAATCCTCAATGGCGTCGTCTCCGCGAGCGACAACTCGGTGTTCCGATTCGTAGCTGCAACACACCTCCAGCCGCAGGAGTGGCTCGTCTAGCTCTACAGGCTGTAAAAGCACCAGACAAGACGATTCATCTAGGGGAGAATTAAACAAGCATCACTGAGCCCTTGCCCAACCGACTTCGTGACGGCCTTGCCCTTGGCCTGTTCATTGTGCTTGCAGGATATGTGGGATTCAGCGGGTTTCGGCTCGCCATCCTGCTCTGGCAACGCTTCAGCTGATCCACACCCTCACTCCCACCTTCGCCCTTTCAACCATGACCGCTGATCCGCTTACGCCCGCTGTTAGCGAACGCATCTGTCGTCACATGAATGATGACCATGGCGATGCGGTGCTTCAGTACGCCCTCCATTACGGCGGAGTTATTGCTGCAAACATCGCCACCATGACGGCCGTTAATGCTGATGCCATGAGCCTTGAGGTAGACGGCAAACCCCTCAGGATCCCCTTTGATCACACACTCACTGACAGTGAGGACGCCCACCGCACCATGGTGGCCATGCTGAGAGCCATGCCCTCTGAAGGGAACAAAGGGGAATCCTGAAGGTAGTCGTTCTGACGCTTTGCTAACCGCACTCCACGATTGCCTTCAAGACCTGTTCGTTGTGCCTTCATGCCCGATTTGCAAGAAGGTAATCCAAACCCATCAACAAGCAGATCAACCTTGCAGCGAGTGCACGCAAAAGCTGGGCCTCATGAAAAGGGGTCTGCAGGGCGTCACTCCTGTTCGCTTCAACGCGGCAGGTTGGTATCGGGGAGAGCTTCGCCGAGAGATCCTGCGCCTAAAGCTCAATCAAGACCTATCAGTGCTGAAGGCGATCACCTTTGCACTGCAGCGAAGCCTTCCCGCCAAGGCTCTCTTGGTTCCAATCCCAAGCTGGAAAACACAGAAGCGAGGCAATCCGCTGCCAGCATTAATCTGCCGAAGCCTGGGACGCACCACCAAGACTCTGCTGAAGCGCTGCCGCCCAACCGTGGGCCAACACCATCTCAGTCGCCGTCAGCGGCTTGTGAACATGAAATCTGCTTTCGCGATACACCAAGATCAGACAGCCTGGTGCGTATCTGAAACACCCATCTGGATTGTCGATGACATCCTCACCAGTGGGGCCACAGCCCAAGAGGCACTAAATACGTTGAAAAGCGCTGGTTTAGAGGTCAGGGGATTGATCTGCCTGGGGCGCACCCCGTGATTTAAGATTCCGTTGTCGCGAAAGCGACGTGCCGGGATAGCTCAGTTGGTAGAGCAGGCGACTGAAAATCGCCGTGTCCCCAGTTCAAATCTGGGTCCTGGCATTGACTGTTTCAAATCAAAACAGCAGATCTGGGATCACAGTTGTTAGATCGATTACCTAGACGCCCTAAAAACAGAATCTCCACTCAACCCCTTTGGTTATAGGGACTGAGCGAGGTCGAAAAATGCTGATAACTTGGCTCGTTCGAATTAATCTGCAAAAGGGCAGCGCCTAAACAGTTAATCCAGTTCTGGACGACGACGCCCTGCATGGATTGTGGCAACCTCTGTAATCTCCTCAATCACCAAGTGGTTCCTCCAATCCTGTGACCCGTTAAGCAGCTCATCTAGCTCCTCGGAGGTCATTTTTTTATCAAGACCACCAAGGGTGCCCTTGATGGCGCACTTGATGATGACCTCTTGCTCGTACGTCATAAAAAAAACACTGCAACTGCCATCTTGCCGAAGAGGTAAGCCCGCTTAGTTCCTGAATAAACACTCCATGCCTTAACGAAGAATGCGTTGAACTTTGATTCCTATACGCGGGAATTGAGACCTGCGCTAAAGAAATACGGAGAGCAACCCAAACAAATTCAGCCGTTGCAGACGCGACAAGCCTAGAAATTGGCTTAACCAACTGCAATCACCTCAGCGCTAGAGTCAAAACAGTGTAAAAACAACGCTAAAATTACAGAAACAACAATGGCAGCGAATTAGGCGATCCCACAAACAAACTCATACTTCGAGTCAGAAACAAATTACGAAACTCCATCTTCAAAGGCAGGAACTAAAACAATGCAAAAAAACATCACATTTCACAACTTGATCAGAACAGAATCAGTACAGTTAGAGAGCAACCCTACAGCTCAGGCGACGGACAAGATCTCGAGCTCAGCAGCAGAGCAAAGTAGTCTCAGACATTGCAATCTCAAGGCAAAAGAGGTTCCCATGATATACCATTACGCCGGCCAGTATATTAAATAGACATTAATGAATAGCAAACTAAACAAAGAACTTGTATCACGGTCGTTCCAATTAGCATCTCTTGCTGAAATGCAACCCGACGACCGGATTGCGCGCATGACTTGGGACAGAATCCAAGACGACTTAGAGCAAGCCGACAGCATGGTGTATGGAATGCAATTCTGTATTGCCAATATCACTGCATTCATCAAGACATCGTTCAAAGAGAATGAAAACACCATCACTACTCTCGAATCATGTCATCAACTCATCACATGTCTTGGGTGGAACAAAGAAGAAGTTTTAGCAACAGAACAGTCAAGCAAAATATTTATTGATTACATCAAGGATGTTGTCTCCATGTACAACGACACGAAGCAGAATCACTGTGAGAATGCACAGTGCATTCTTGCAATGAACATGAATTCCATGCTCTTACAAGACCTGGAATACTTGATGAAACAAAGCCCTCAACGCCAACGCAGCCTCTCTCCTGCGCTTGAGACTGCAGCTCAACTGAGAGCACAAATGATTGAGGTTTTTGGCTGGAATACCGCAAAGGAATGAGAATGCAGCCGAATCAGCTGGACCGCCAAAACCCCCACCAGAACTTGAGATGATACGTTTCCAATCAGGTCAGATCCTGATCATGTGCAGAGCATCCTGAACATGAACTCCGCACAGATGAACAAAGCCATAATCAAAAACGATCCTTCGAAAAAGAATGAGTGCAATGACATCTACGAATGAAAAAGCAGAAAGTCATGAAATGCTGAAGAGGCCAACAGGGTAAGGTAAGATCAATGGAATCAATCAATCAGGAAAGCGTTAACTAATCCATATGGGTTTTCTTCTTTCTAGTCGATCTGGTCATCTCTGTGTTGATGGGAAAAGGGTTTCAAGGCCTCACACTGATGGACTATTTCCATCCAGTCAATTTTGCGATGGAGATCTATCAATCCCTTCGACAGATCTAAACATCCTCACGGTCTCTCAGTGCTACCTAGATCTCTACATCAATCCGATGGGTTTGCTTCAAGAGAAAAGATCGAAAGGGAAAAAGTGGTTGCATTCCACTCTTGAGATTGAAAAAGAATTTAGTGAAGCTATCCAAATAGAAGAGTCAATGCACCCATCAAAAGGGACCCTCAATGCTTCACCTGATCAGACGAGAGGCTGGCACTTGTTTGCAATGCATACGCTACATCGCTTCTTTTGGAAAGATTTTGACTGCATCAGAGGTACACGTAAACTTGAAGAAACAGATGACTACCACTGGTGGCTTGAAAATAGCAGTGGAGACATGATCGATTTAGCCGAAGAGCAGTATCGAGCTACCAAGATACCGACCATTAGAGATCAGGGCAAAAAGCTCAAACCATTAGGCCATCGATATTCTGCAACATCGAGGGCCATGGCGCATAGAATCACAGAAGTCTTATCTTCCCATCATTATGATGCAAACATCGTTGATCAGTTCGCCAATGCATACATGAAACGATGAAGACAAACAGAAATAAGAGTGTCAAACAGGCATAGATTAATATATAAAGCATCAGCATTGAAACACTAAACTATAACCAAAAAAGCAAGAGCAACACCCTTCCACTAATGAAGAGATCTATCTCTCAAGGTGACCATTGAGCTAGTAAAACAAAAAAATACATAACAAACCGCTAGCGCGGCTGAGGAATAGAGTTCTGATATCAATGCACCCCTAAGAAATGCATTCAACCAACCAACAACATGCTCTTCGGCATGAGGAAGCTAGAACAGCAGCAACAAGCAAGAGCGCCTCCTAGGCACTTCTGAGCATAGCTACACCAATTTGAATGATTAAAGGGGCAAATTGTCGAAAAGCCCCAAATTCAAATCTGGATCCTTGCAATTGCATCCTACAACTGATGATACGCGTACCGATCGATGACGATCGCACCTTCAACAATCCAGACGGATTTGCGATGGTGTTCGATCGAACTTGGAAGAAATCAGCAGAAACGGAGGATTTCACTGCTCTTTCTATTGATGAACGCATCGAGGTTGTAATTAAGCAGATGGATGATCATCCTTTTCTCCAGACAGAGCCCGAGCAAGCACGACAAGTCGCCATCTTCAGGGTTCGATTGCTCAACCTGGATGAACCAGACCACTCAAGCTGAGAGCAATTCGTCACTCTGGTCGAGGTCTTGATCGACAGTGTCTAGGGGTAGTTCCTGTGAATCATTCACGTATACGGTTTGCTCCAAATCAAAGCTTTCAGGATCCTCCATAACGTTGGCTGCGTGGTGGTGAGCATCGGTTACGGCTTCAAGCCGAGGGACCTCAAGCTGTGTCTGATCTTCAGCACTCTCATTTAGCAAATCACGGAGCTGCACAAGTCGGTCGCTGCTATCGGCAAGCAACAAATAGCTATCAGAATCCTCAGCTTGTTTGGACTCATCAGACACCGAACGCACAGAGAGTTCGTTAAAGCGTTCTTCAAGCGCAAGCAGCCGGAGTGTTAAAGATTCAGCAATCTCACTGACAAGGTGCAGTTGCCCGCTCAACTGCTGAGTCATGTCTTTGCTGGAAATGGACATTGGCATGAATTCCACGCTCATCAAGCTGATGATATCGATCAAGGTGAACTTGTCCACTGTGATCAGGCCCTGTTTCAGAAAAGGAACCTGTTAGTTCGAATTTCTGCGGCTAAGAAACTCAGTGCTGAACACTCATAAGCGCATTCGAGAACAGCGCAAATTTGAATAGAAATGCAAAAAAGTACACCAAACTCTCGACTACAAGAACTAATCAAGAATATTATATTACGAATAATTAGCACAAATCTAAAGCAGCAAGCTCAAGAGAAATAGGAAAACTAAAAGGATACTGCAACATCCAAGTGTAAAACAAACAAAGAAATTAGAGTTAGGATGAAAAAAACAGAAGACCCTTAAACAAAAAGACTAACGAGAGAGCAAAATCTCTGAGGGAAGAGAACAAAACCCGACCGGCCAAGAATGCAGGGTTTATAAAGAATAATGAGGAAAACGGGTATAAAAGAGGTAAGGCGACAAAGACGGAAGAAGATAGAGGAAATTTCTGAAAATCAAAAGAAAACGGAGGTTCAGCAAATGCAGGACACAGCAGAACAGATACTCTCAAACCTTCTAAAAAATAGTTCGAAGGAAAAAGAGGTTCATTTCAACATCGGCGAAGGAATCCTTAGGCTGAATTTAAAAACAGAAGATATAATTTTATGGGGCGAAACTCTAAAAAATATCTCAGATCCAGGAAACGTACTTCTGGCATGCGAAAACAGCCAAGTAGAATTAGAAGCGACAAAATTAACTTGGATCGTAGGAGCAGCAATTCGAACCACAAAGATTGAAAAGACAAATGACATCGTAAACGTATTAGAATCGCTTGATGTACCAAAAGATATTGCCGAAGGAGTCAGCAAGCACTGTCCAGGGCTCGGAGCGGAAATTACTTGGGCATTTTATTTAGAGCGCCATGGGTGGCTAACGGCATCACCAATCATCATTCCGAACAAGTGAATAAATGAAAATGAACAATAGTCAAACACTTAAGATACAAGAACTAAAAAAGAAAGCAAACTTATTTAGATTGCCAAAGAACATTGAATTGCCAGAAAGCAACAAGACAATACTTGAATCAGCCAACAAGTCGAAAAGGTTATTGAGCCCTGAAGAGCTGAACATACTCTGCGAGAGATCACATTGTAATGCGAGAAAGCTTGAAGATCTCCAGAATAAATTACCTAGATTGATCAATGAAGCAAAAGCCATTCTCCTCAGAAAGTTACCAGAAATTACAGCACAAGGAGGCTCACTCTATCCAAATGAGAGGGCAGAGGCGTGCTGGAGAGATTGCTTTCACTTTGCAAGAATCAGCATCTACGGAACAGCTGCAGGAGAGACAGATATTACAGACAGCGAAGGATTGAAGGCAGTTCATGAATTGTACTCAATACTTGAAGTACCAGTTGATGCATTAGCAATATGTCTAAAAGAATTGCAAATAAAATGCAGCGAGATATACTCGGAAAGCAATGAAAAGAAAGACCTTGAATTACTAGATGGGTGTTTCAACCATCTAGCTGAGAAAATGAAGTCAATTTGATAAAATGCAGAGTAAATGACCGCACAAAAAAAAGCTAAGTCACAGAATCGACAAAATCTTATGGGATCAACAAGAAACAGTAGCCTTTTTGGGTTTAACACGGTTCTAAACAGAAGCGGTTGGGACTAAAATTTTTGTTGCGGAAAGAGGGAAAGCTGTAAAAGAGTGGAAAACGGAACTAGAGTCTCTGAAATCAAAATTAAGCCTGAAGAGCTATGGTCGCCATCAAACCAACACGTGATTTCACGAATAATGCTCGAACTTCATTTACAACAACTAACAAGAAATCTAAAGGGTCTGCCGCACTGACAGTAGAACAATTCAAAGAGAATCAATGCAAATCAATGGGGATTAGCATTGGGCCAAGACATCATGAAGAATGCCCATTTGGCGTAACAGCAACAGAATATGCAAGTACTGGAAATAATGCTTTAGAAACCACTATTAGCAGTGCATACAAACAAGTTTTTGGAAATGCAAACCCAACTGATAGTCAACGATGCAAGGAACTTGAATCTCAGCTGAGGGATGGCAGAATTACAACAAGGGATTTTGTAGCGGGGCTGGCCAAGTCAGAGTTCTACAAACAGAATTATTACCATAAAGTATCGCCGATTAAAGGGGTTGAGCATAATTTCAAGCATTTACTAGGTAGGCCACCGATTAATCAAAGTGAAATTAGTTCTTGTATAAAACTAATTGCAGACCAGGGATACGATATCTTAATCAACAAAATGACCTCGTCGGGGGAGTATCTTGAGGTGTTTGGAACAAACACAGTTCCTTACGATCGGGCTTGGAAATCGGAAGCAGGATTTTACTGCTCCACATTTGTCAATATGTGCACAGTAAGCACAGGCAACGCAAGTTCCGACAAAATCGTGGGAGGAAGAAGCCAACTAGTCATGGCTTTAGCCCAAGCGAGAGAACTAAGTACATCCACAGGTAATTTTGATGTCTCAGGATTTAGTTATTCAAGAGCAGTACAGGACCCATCCTCAGGAGCTTTCAAAAGAATGTTCATGCCCCAAACAACAAAAAGGAATTAATTAACGCAAAACGATAGGATACAGACAATAAATAAATATAAACTGTCAAACACAACACAGAAAGCGGCAATCAAGGGGGTTAGAGCTAATTCCCTTGAGGGCTATTTTGTTTTACTATTGAACAAAGTGATAAAATTTGACCTCGCAAAGACCACCGAGAGATCTTAAGTTTTGGAAACAAAAAACAAAGACAACGGACACTACGTTTAAGATTGGGCAATTCTACCTAGCATAAACGAACAAACTCCATGACTATTCCTGTTCTCACCTATTCACAGAAGAGCCAGAACAGTCGAGTCGACAACCTTGCTGGAAACACTGATTCCGTAAAATATCAAGCGATAGGAGAAATGTCAGCCTCTTCGATATCAACGCGTAGAGACATGGATACCTTAATCGAACAGACATACAAGCAAATTTTCTTTCATGCAATGAGCTGCGATAGAGAAATCTATCTCGAGTCGCAATTAAGAAGCGGATACATAACAATGAGAGACTTTGTAAGAGGGCTCCTATTGTCAGAAAGATTCCAGCAAGGATATTACCAATGTAGCTCAAATTACAGGATGGTGGAACAAGTTGTGGGCCGAGTACTAGGTCGTTCAGTAAGCGGTGAAGGCGAAAGGTTGGCTTGGTCGATCATAATTGCAGAAAAAGGATTCACCAACTTTGTGGATAAAATACTGGAGAGTGATGAATATATGATTAACTTCGGATATGACGGTACACCAGCTCAGCGTGGCAGGTTGATACCAGGAAGATCAACTGGAGACATACCAATTTATCAAAGGTTTCCTCGTTATGGAGAAGATTGGAGAAATACTCTTATCGAAAGAGAGTTCGTAAGTAAAACATTCACTACTGGTGGCGTAAAGAATGAAATGAACTCAATCGTTGCCAAACCACCCGCATGGCTAATAAAATCTTGGCTGGTCCTATTTGCGATTGGAGGCTTAGAGATTGCACGGGTAATACTGACAATCGGGATATCAATGGTAAAAAATTAAGAACATGAATTTAAACATAGCCAACTGGACACCGCCTGAAAAAATATCTCCAGAAAAAATTTCCACATACCCTATAGACGCTAGAGGTGCAGACTGGCGAAATAAGAATATTCAGGGTTTTGATTTAAGCGAGGCAAATCTATGCCGCACTGATATAAGAGGTGCAAATCTAAAACACTGTCGCATGCAAAATATTGACATGAGGCTAGCCAAATACGACAGCGAAACAAAACTACCAGATAATTTTGATATCAGTACAAGTGGAGCAATCGGCCCAGGGGCCAAACTCAACGGAGCATTTTTAAACAATGCTGATTTAAGAGGAATAGATCTACGCATGGGTTCATTAATGGGCGCTTATCTAAGCGGTGCAGATCTAAGCGGTGCAATACTAGATAATATATCGTTGGCCGGAGCCGATCTTCGAAATTGTATTTTAAGAGGGGCCATGTGTAGAGGCACACGGTTTGGCACGAGCGAAATCAATATGGCCGACCTACGCGGTGCTGATCTAACAGCGGCGAATTTAGAAGCACTCGAATCAATCAAAGGCAGCGATTTCTCTATGTGTAAAGGAATGGCTAACCATCTCAAGCACTTACTAAAGAGACCTGCTATCGAATTAGACCATTGGAATCCATTAACTCGCAGCACTACACGAGCCAGCCTCGAATCATTGCTTTTGCAAGAATAAATTGACAAAACTACAAGCCTGCTGAAGGTGCACCACGTCGCCGGGGATCTTTTTGTCGTTTCACGCAACAAAACTGAACACTTGATTGAGCTTTATAAAGAAGATGTCCACTCGCGGAGAATTTGCAAGAGATTGAGAGGAGATAAACGAGAGAGCATTCATGCCCTTTGGTCCTGCCTCGCTACTAGGAGTCGAGCGTTTCTCAGCAGAGAGTGAAGCACCGCTCGAACTGCTTCCAGGCGACGACGACGTCCAAAAGGAATCATTGCTACGAGCTATCTACAAGCAAGTGCTTGGCAATGCCTACGTCATGGAGAGCGAGCGGCAATTGGTCGCAGAATCCCAGTTCAAGCTTGGGGAAATCAGCGTTCGAGAATTAGTGCGTCGAATCGCTAAAAGCGATCTGTATCGCAGCCGATTTTTCGAATCGTGTCCGCGATATCGATACATCGAACTTGCCTTCAGACATCTCTTGGGACGAGCTCCTGTCGATTTTGAAGAAATGCGAGGACATGCTGAACGTCTCGATAGCAAGGGGTATGACGCAGATATCGATAGCTTCCTAGATTCCGATGACTATCAAAATACATACGGAGAGTGGGTTGTGCCCTATCAGCGTGGCTGGAAGACAGAGAGCTGCAAAACCCTTCAAGAATTCACATGGAGTTTCCAACTACTTCGTGGAAACAGCAGTAGCAGTCTGAAGGGCGACCTCTCAGGGATTACAGCAAAACTTGGAGGAGCAGTCTACCAAAACACTCCACTCGCAGTTGTCCCACCATCGTCCAAAGAAGCAACAGGTTGGAGCTTTAGGAGAGCAAAAAATCTTCAAGATGCTCCAACGCGCCTAGGCGTAGGAGCTGGACAAGAAGGCAAGACTTATCGAGTTGAAGTTACCGGATACAGCGCTAATAACGTACGCCGAATATCTCGATATACGAAATCAAATCGTGTATATTACATCCCATTCAATAAGCTCTCGGAGCAATTCATAAGAATACATAGAGAAGGGGGCAAGATATCAAGTATTACACCAGTCACTTAAGCCCTAAAGCAATTCAATCAACTTCCAACTTCAACAAACACACAAATTGATCATGGACACTAACCAAGCATCCTTAGGATTCGGCGCAGAAAGTAAGTGGAGTGCGCCGGTTTCCTTTCAAAGAAAAGGCAAGACAAGCCAGAAAGCAGCATTAACAACAGGTGAATTCCTCAAGAATTCATGTGATCAGATGGCTATTGGCGTAGGGCCAAGAAACCATGCAGATTGCCCGCACAGAGTAACTGCGGAATGCTATAGCCCTGATGACAACTCTACCCTTGAAGATGTTATTGCGGCTGCATATCGTCAAATATTTGGCAATGCTCATGTCATGGACTTTGAGCGCTGCAAAGAACTCGAAGCAAAACTTCGGAATGGAGAACTAACAGTTCGTGACTTTGTTCGTGGGCTAGCAAAGTCTAGTTTCTACAAACAAAGATTTTTCACAGCTGTTGGACCACAAAGAGGCATTGATTTAAACATCAAACACCTGCTTGGAAGAGCACCACATTCACAAGCAGAGATTTCAGCGAAGATCTCCCTTCAAGCAGAGCATGGTCAAGCAGCTGTAATCGACAGCATTGTTGATTCTGCGGAATATCTCGAAGTATTCGGGAGTGACATCGTTCCTTATGCGAGAGCATGGTCTTCACCAGCTGATTTAGCAACCTCTGCCTTCCCATTACTCGCAGCAATTAAGAAAAGCTTTGCTGGTAGTGATAGTGCCAGAGGTGGAGGTAGCAACCTCATCAGTAGTTATGCAAGCGGAAGGGCACCAAGAATCAATGTTCCATCTGAAACGGTCGGAGTAAAACCCACTCCAGGCTATGCAGCAGGTCGTTTTGCCAGCAGAGCACCTGGTGTCACTAGCGGAAATGACGGAGCACCAATGCGTGGCGACAGCTACGTATTTTTTGGACTGGGACAACGGGAGCAAGAAACATTCCAACGATGCCCAGGTGACTCAAATGATCAACTTAATGCCTTGATTAGATCCACTTATAAGCAGGTCATGGGCAACCCACACCTAATGGAATTTGAAAGGGCAATCTCAGCTGAAAGCAAGTACGTGGATGGATATCTGAGTACTCGTGAATTCGTGAGGGCATTAGGCCTTTCAGCAGAATACAAGCGTCGTTTCTTTGAAACAAATGCCCCATATCGTTTTATCGAATTAAACTTCAAGCACTTCTTAGGAAGGGCTCCAAGTTCACAAGCTGAAATCAGTGAGCACACAAAAATACTCGCTGAAAGTGGGTATGAAGCAGAAATTTGTAGCTATGTCGATAGCGTTGAATATCAAACAACCTTCGGCGAAGACACCGTACCATTTGCACGTATTCTTTCGGAAAACGGCCGGTCTCAGGTTGCCTTTAATCGTCACCTGAAATTAGCAGAAGGATACGCAGCTAGTGACACGGTTCAAACAGGATCGTCACTCGTCACTTCTGTTGCTACAGGAACAGTGCCAGGAGGATGGAGTTCAACGAAAACTCGAATCAACCGTACTGGTACACAATCAGGTGCTGCAGATCCAACCAAGAAGAGGTTCAGAATCGTTGTATCAGCACAAGCTGCACGCAGCAGACAACGCACAGCAGGAAGTACTTATCTAGTTTCTGGAAAAGACATGTCCAGCCAAATGAAGTACATCCATTCACGTGGCGGTAAGATCCTTTCGATTACAGAAGTTATGTAAGAAGGAATTAATATTCAATAAGGGGGACCTTCCGATTGGAAGGTCCCCCTTATTATTACTCAACCCCATAAAAACGATGTCACAGCCACTCACTCTTGCCACCAAAGCAAATATTGACCTTGATCACTCAAATGATGTGATCAAAAGAATATATAGGCAGGTTTTTGGCAATCGACATCTTATGGAATTGGACATCAATAAATCATTAGAAGCACTGTTCATCAATGGAGATTTGACAGTTCAGGGATTCGTAACAGCTCTAGCCCAATCAGAGACCTACAAAAAACTCTTCTTTGAACCAAATAACCCTTATAAATTTGTTGAACTAAATTTCAAGCATCTTCTCGGAAGAGCACCTAATGGTCAAGCTGAAATCCAAAAGCATGTAAAACTCATTAGCGATGAAGGCTACGAAAGCGAAATCGCAAGCTACACCTATAGCGAAGAATATTTAACTTCTTTTGGAATTGATCAGGTTCCTTACAATCGTGGAGCAAGCACGATGCAAGGTGGAAGCACGATTAACTACACCAGAACGAATGCCTTTGAAGTTGGATATGCAGGATACGACGGTGCCAAGAAAGATTCTGTACTCCTACAAAGCATAACAACTGGTAAGACTCCAGATATCACTCGAAGGAAAGGAGTTGGTAATGGAGGCTCCTTAACCATTAGCTGGAGTTCACGAAAGCAAATTGGAGCCAATCGCCGTGTCGCTCAGAAGTCAGTGGTCAGCCAAACATCGATGTCATCAACAATAAAAAGCATTCTTGCCCAAGGCGGGAAAATCCTTAGTATTACAAAGGCTTAAAAGTCGTCGTTTTAAGGCCTAGCCCCTTCAGCGCTGGGCCATAATTGAAAGCACAGGAAATACTTAAAACATAACCACTCCAAATAAACTAAAATCATGCCAATCATCCGCCCAAATTCCAAAAAAATAAATAAGCAACAAACTGCATTTGAGAGATCAGTAGACAAAAATCCTATGGCAATGTCAATGATGATTGATTCAGTTGTCAACATGATGCAGAACACAAGACCACCCCTTCAGCAAGAACAACCAAATACATTCGCAAACTAAAATGAATATTGAGCAGTTTGTTGCTCAGACTGAAGGTGAATGGAGGTCAATGCGCTCAGCTCATTCTCTGGCCTTTCAGCAATTCGAAGATGTCCTAAGCGAAATATCTGTTCAAAAAGTCAGTGAGACAAATTCTGATTTGCAAACAATACTCAAAAAAGAAGGTGGCTTAAGTGTATCCGATATCAAGTCACCTTTTTTGATGAAATGGGCCGCTGAAAGTGACTGGGAACCTGACGACCCCAATGATGTTGCGAATGGTCAGTGTATTATCGTGCCTATACCAAAAGATGGAAAATCTGGAGTACTGCTAAGAAGTATTGGCTACGCAGAATCTATAGCTGCGAAATCAGCATATAGCTTTCTAGATGATGGAACTTTTGTCTTAAAAACAAAATATGATCAATCAATTGCTGAAGAAAGAATTTGGTTTATAAGCGAAAATGTACGCTGTAGATCCTCTGTACTTAAGACCTCTGAAGGTTCGGGAATACTACAGACTTCATTTTCCTCTGAAGTGCGTCGATTAACTAAAGCATAGACTCGAATAAATTCATGGATTCTATATTAATATTTGCTCAAACAATCGCAGGAATCTACGACAATTTTACACAATCACAGGAAAATCCTAGGGACTTTGCCCGCATTAATATAATCTTCAGACCACTACCTTGGAACATATTTAATGGACCAGGATTTTACTCTGAACAACACTATGACTATGCACCATGGTCACCATACAGACAAGGAGTGCATAGATTAATAGCTCATAAAGAAAACTCAGAAGTTTTGATTATGGAAAATTTTGGATATGCAGACTCAATGCGCATAGCCGGTGCCGGAAGGAATCCCGAACTTCTTGACTCCTTAAAAAAAGAAAACCTGAAAACGAGGTGTGGTTGTGCAATGCATTTCAAGACACAAACGGTTGGAAAATATATTGGGTCAGTGGAGCCAGGGAAAAAATGCATGATCCCAAGAGACGGCCAACTCACATATTTAGTAAGCGAAGTTGAAGTAACTCCAGACAGCTGGATAAGCAGGGATCGCGGATATCATCCAAATACAAATAAACAAGTTTGGGGATCTGAACATGGACAATTAATCTTCAAGAAAATAGAAAATATTGGACAAATAATTTCCAGTGATTGGATGGATAAAAAAATAAATAATGAAGGATAGTAAAACTCAGATAAAAGCTTGGATTCGATCCCAACACCTAGTTTGCGAGGGAAGCGACTTTATCTTCGAGACTGTTGATCAAACACAGCTCGAAAAGTTTGAAGCTATTATGCAATCGTTAGGAGGAAAAGTAAGGGCCGTAAAAGCTGTAGGGAATTGGCCAATGGGGCCAAATCGTTCATTTAAAATCTTAAGAGCCATCGCTTCAGTTCCAAGACCAGGTGGTGAAGAACTAGTAACCTATTGGGCAAAAAAAGGATCTAGACAAACAAGATATTCAGAGATAAATTCGTAATAGATAACATCAATCTGCAAACCATCCCATCCATGTGGGCTGAGAAAAATCAGTATGTTCACTCCATTTACGAAGCAGAGTCAATGCATCAAAGTGATACCCCCTCTGTTCTGCGAGTGCAAGAAGCTCATCTTGATTACGAGAAGACTTGATCTCCTCTTTTAGTTGACTTTCACTCTGGGCAAGCTGAATAAAATCTTCAAGAATTTGATCCTTCTGGGAATCAGAAAGGGGCGTACTCATGGAATTCAAATCAAGTTGAAGATTTTAAAGAAGAACCATGATCGGCTCCTTCCATTAGCATAGCTCTCCAGGACGAAACTTGACGAAAAGCCCAACTCCAATGGTTAGTGTCATGAAAGAGAGCAGTTTGTTTATCTTGAGAAATCAAAGACTCAGTGTCTGAATGAATAAATTCATCCCAATCAGCTTTTGCAAAAGAGAATCCTTTCGAATATGCATAGTCAATAATTTGTTCATGCGAGGTCAGCTGTTTAAGCCCAGTTGCAAGCTCATGACTCTGAACAACAGAGTAAATAAAATTTTCAATAATGGGAGCAGAAGTAGAATTCAACAAGATTCAATCCAAATTGCGAAATTTGACTTCAGACAAATGAGTTGGAGAACTAGAGGACCGCCAGTACAACGAAGAAGGCGCCAAGGGATTTTTTGACTGATGTGGCCAGAATCAACCAAAATTTTAGGCGGTCGAGAGGCTTGTTCTAATGGAATCAAAGCAGCACCAGTGAGCATTGGTTCCACTGACAGAATCAAGTTCCGCAGAGAATTAATATCATCAACGGAATTAAAGCGATCTTGAAGATCAACATCTTGAGAAACCAACTCTACGAAGCGAGGCAATGCTTTTTCGGCTTCAATAGACACTGACATCCTAAATCCAACCGATGATATCATTACTATACCAATGCAGTGGGTGGCGAATGCGATTACTCAGGTGAGTCGGTTGAGAACAAAAAAAACCAACGAAACCTACGGAGTTAATGTCATCCCAATCCAAAGTGGTAGATTTGGGAAGCTTAAATGAAGTTACGACGAATTAAAAGATTATGGCAGAGCGATTCGATATCTTATTCGAGGGAATGTCAGAAGAGTCATCTCTAAAAATCCTCTTGTCAGATCCGAAAGATCTACCTAACCCTGTTGATAAATATATGGCGGCAACACGACTCGCAGCGTGCACAAGTGACGAGTCATTGCAAGGTCTGATCAGCGCAGTTGATCTTGATCCAGAAGACCTCTTTAACAGAATCACAAGGCGGAAAGCGATAGAGGCATTAGGACGAAGAAAAAATGTTCAAGCTTTAGATTGCCTATTTAAAGCCCTAGAATTTGATGATGAGCCATCAGTAATCAATGCCGCCGATTCAATTACACAAATATCTGCTCCCCTAACTGAAAGTCAATGTGATTCACTTCTAAAAACATTGACAGGAAGCGATCCAAAAAAACGGGCAGTAATTCAGGCTCATACAAGACTAGGCCTTAAGAGTGGTACATCATTCATTCAAACCCTTATCCATGATGAAAACCCATTAATTTCAGGAGCTGCGAGGGCATTTTGCGCTCGCGTCGAGGGCGACCTCGATCAACTAAAGCCACTGATTCCTCAACTCCAAGATCTTCAAGCAGGCCGTCGCCGCTCTGCGGTGATCGACCTTGGGGATGCTGGTGATATCACGGTGCTGGACTGTCTAATCAAAAGTGCTGTATCGATGCCATTACGAGCAAAGAGTGCCTTTCAGCTCGTTGATCCACACAAAAAATCACAAGTAGCGGAAGAACACATCAACACCATTACGACACTTCTACAAGATGACCCTAGGAGTCTTTCCATGCGCGAGGAGTGGTTGAGCAATCAAGACCCAATAGAGATTGAGAACAACCTGCAACACCGAGACGAAGGAAAACAATACGGGGCTGCACTAAGCCTCCTCAAAATGCCTAAGCCTCAGCAGATCGAAATTTTAGATGGTATTCACTCACGTCTATGGAGCGATTACGGAGCAAACTATTTGCTGACGTCCTTAGTTGGTCTTGGCTCCATCCATGAGAGAGAGGAGTTGGTCAGAACATCACTGGCAGAGACCCTTCCTCAATATGCAAAGTCAAGAGTTGCCGCTGCATGGGCATGCTTGAAACTAGATCTGAACGACCAGCGAGGTCTCCTCAAGGAAATAAACACAAGCTCACAGTGGTTACCACTGAAATGGAGCTGCTCGCAAGTGCTTAAGAAGTTTTCATGATGTTTTGCAAATATCCCAAAAGCCACTCTGCGTATGGGTTTGACGGCAAAACCACGCTGCTTTGGATTTTCTTCAGATTAGTGATTGCAAACTTTTCTGTCTTGACATCGACCTAAGCAGAAGCAGGAAGAAAAGAGAAGTAATGTCCTTTTGGCGGATACGCATCCCCCAAAAAACTCTTCCCAACTCCTCATGCTCGACGCATTCTCCAGGAAGGCCGTCTCGGCCGATTCAAGCGGCGCCTTCATTGGCGGAGGCGAGCTTGCCTCTCTCAAGTCATTCATTGCTGACGGCAACAAGCGCCTTGATGCTGTTAACGCCATTTCATCAAATGCTGCTTGCATCGTCTCTGACGCGGTTGCTGGCATTTGCTGTGAAAACACCGGCTTAACCGCACCTAATGGTGGTGTGTACACCAACCGCAAAATGGCGGCTTGCCTGCGTGATGGCGAGATCGTTCTCCGTTATGTGAGCTACGCGCTTCTGGCAGGCGACGCTTCCGTCCTGCAGGATCGCTGCCTTAACGGACTCCGCGAAACCTACGCCGCACTGGGCGTTCCCACAGGATCTGCTGCCCGCGCCGTAGCCATCATGAAGGCCGCCTCCGCAGCATTGATCACAAACACCAACAGCCAGCCCAAGAAGGCAGCTGTAACTCAGGGCGACTGCGCCAGCCTCGCTGGTGAAGCAGGTAGCTACTTCGATGCAGTGATCAGCGCAATCAGCTGAACCTGATCTCAATTTAATCGTCAAACACTACTAACTTCCTACTCATGAAGTCTGTTATCACCACAGTTGTCGGCGCAGCCGACAGCGCTTCACGCTTCCCATCAGCATCAGACATGGAATCCGTTCAGGGTTCTATCCAACGCGCAGCTGCTCGTTTGGAAGCTGCTGAAAAGCTTTCCGCTAACTACGACGGAATCGCTCAGCGCGCCGTTGACGCTGTCTACGCTCAGTACCCAAACGGTGCTACTGGCCGCCAGCCACGCCAGTGTGCAACTGAAGGCAAAGAAAAGTGCAAGCGTGACTTCGTTCACTACCTGCGTCTGATCAACTACTGCTTGGTTACAGGCGGCACTGGCCCTCTTGACGAGCTCGCCATCAATGGCCAGAAAGAAGTTTACAAGGCTCTCAGCATCGATGCTGGTACCTACGTTGCAGGCTTCTCAAACATGCGTAACGACGGTTGTGCACCTCGCGACCTGAGCGGCCAAGCTCTGACTGCGTACAACAACTTGCTGGACTATGTGATCAACTCCCTGGGTTGATTAATACCTCTAGGTATTAATTCATTCTGCATGGAGCTAAAGGGTGGGCAATGCCCACCCTTTTTTTTCAAGATTTAACTTTGTCCAAAGCAAAGCCTACCTAAGGAATTAAAAATTAAATAAAGATATCGCCTTGGAGTTATTCTTTCATAAGACATATTGGCTCCTTGGACGAGACCTAATTGGGCAATATTACGCCATACAATTTCACGGCATAATTGATTTCTTGCCCTGAGATGTAGAAGCACATTCAAACCACCACACACCCCCCTCTTCATCATGCTCGGAGCAGAAACTAGCCTAAAATCCTTGACCTCGGCAACCAGAACAGGTCCAGCCTCATTCTCCACATCTAACAAAGCTGGCAAAAGCACAGTCCCATATACTCCTTCAGGCGCAAGAGCCGAATATAAGAGGCAACACTGCGCTGCATCGGGAATCGGAATAGGCCCCAGACTCCATTCAGAATGTCCATTCGGTGTAGTAGCTGACAGATATAACCCAGGTGATACAGAAGCACTCAGGCGTGTAATCAAGGCTGCCTATCGCCAAGTCCTAGGAAACAAGCCACCTACAGAGAGACAGCAGGAAAGATCACTCGAAGCAAGGCTCCTTAACGGAGAAATCAATGTCCGTGATTTTGTAAACGGCTTGGCAAAGTCAACCTTCTACAAAGACAATTTCTTCCACTCAGTGGGAGCCCAACGAGGAATCGAGCTGAACTTCAAGCATCTTCTTGGTAGAGCACCTCTAAGCCAAGCAGAAGTTCAAAATCACATCAAACTGCAATCAGAGCATGGCTTCGATGCTCTGATTGATTCATTAACTAATTCTGCTGAATACACCGAAGTATTTGGTAGCGACATCGTTCCCTATGAGCGTACTAAAGACTCATACGCCGGAATGTTTACTCGCTCCTACAACCTAATGAGGGAACTAGGAGGCATGAAAGTAGCAATCAGCGATAATGCACAGGGCAGACAAAGCAGAACCATCAATACCTTGGCAAATGCGTTGAGAGAAAGCACAAAACCTCAGCCTTTCTCTTATGTTTCTGTTACCAGAATCCCAGTCAAGCTGCCTCAGCAACAGTACACAGGTCATAATCCACCAGCAGCAAGCGATTATGTACCATTCCGTCCGTTTGGAATCTTCTTCTAGATTCAAAACCTCAGGATAAATAACGTAAGCCCTCATCAATGATGGGGGCTTTTTGATGAGGGGTATTCTCAATTAGATGCCAACATCGATCAATGGTTGAGACAGAACAGGAAATACAGAGAAGATAGACTAGATTCAATAAGAAAGTGAAAACTTAAACATGACAGGAGCTCAATCGGAGCACGATGTCCTGAAAAGCGAGAGCCTGACGGACGAAGAAGCACTAGAACTTGCTACGGCCTTAAAACAAAAACTAAGCAATGGAGAACTGCCAAATTCAGATCTCGAATCAATAAACAAAATGGTTGCCGGATTGGGTGACAATAGAGGAGAATTAAGATTAACATTCGCAAAAAGCCTCGGCTCAGTTGGAGAAGAAGCCATCCCAATATTATGCGAAGCATTGAGAAACAGCTCTAATGTCACCATCAGAAGAGCCTCAGCTAAAACACTAAATATTATTGGGAATAGAAAAGCACTCCCAAATCTAATCGAAGCATTTGAGACAGACGAAGATCCTGTTGTACAAGGTTCATCAGCTGGGGCTATGGCCACAATAGGAGAACCAGCGATTGAGCCATTACTGAAAATTTTAACCGAGCCAAAGTGCACACCTTTTCAGATAGGATTGATCAATCTTGCATTAGGCTTCATAGGCTCTAAGAGCCCCATGGCCTTGCATTCGGCAACAAGTTCTAAAAATCCAGAGATTAGAATAGCAGCCCTTAGTGCTTTAGCAGAACAGGCTCAAAAACACGAAAATAACGAAGTAAGATTATTAATACTGAATGCACTAAAGGATCCCAATAGCGAGGTGCGTGCTGAAGCCGCAACAATCGTAGGGAAAACGATGGATCAAGAAGAAGCCGCTAATCAACTCCACGAATTATTAGAAGACAAAAATAATCAGGTACGAAAAAATACTGCATTGTCACTCATGAAAATGGAATCAGTGATTTCAATTGATACTATCGACCAAGCAATTCACAGCGAATCCGACGAGCAAGTCAAGGGAGTTATGATCGTTGCCAGGAATCAACTGATTAAATGCCGAGACATGTTCTAATTACCAAAGAGACCTTGGCGGCGAGAAATACTTGATTCAAGAATTTCATCGATCAATGGATCTGTTGATTCATTATTAATCATACTCATGAAACACTGATCTACCTGGGAAGATTGAACTTCCGCAAGTGACATCACTGCTGATTGGACATGAGCGATATTTGAACTATTACAGGCTTGAATCAAAATAGGGATAACACGCTCTTTCTCATGCTCCAGCTTAGAGAAATACCCCAAAGTCATCAAAGCAGATTGAGAGACAACAGGATTTGGATCATCAAGAGCAAACTTTAATGCTGTTATTGCCTGCTCTGGGAAAACAGACTCTGGAAAATTCACAGAAACCTGAACAAAGGCCTTAATACAGCAGGCTTTAACCGTACAATTGTTGGTTGTATTAAAGAGATCTAGCAGTGGAAACAAAACCCGATAACCAAACACACCTAAACCTTTAACTGCGGTACGGTAGACCATTGGGTCAGGGTCATTTAATAGATCAAGAAGACGAGGGAAGGCTTCATCAAAATAGTTTTCTGACATTACTACACATGCATCCATTCGAATATTAGGATTCGGATGGGATAAATCTAGGAACAGATCATCCAGAGATATTATTGAAGACACAACACAAAATGAAGGCTATAAGATCTTAGCAGGAGACAATAGCAATGAACTCGCATTGACATACCGCAATGCCCTACAACGCTATCGCCATACCTGCTCTGGCCTGCACAAAGACATCGTCATCATCAGCAGAAATTTCTAAAATAATCTTTCTTTTAGATACTTTGTCAAGTTCTGAATACTTATCTATTGCTTGAATTAATGAATAGCGCATATCCCAAGGCAATGAATCACGAGCAGCCAGAATCTCCTCAATAAACTCACACAGCATCATAGGATTCAATTTGGCAAGTGCCAATACAGATGCAGATCTACTCTTCTGAAATTGTGGCCTAACATTAAAAATCGATGCGACAAGAACTTCAATAATCCAAGACATTGCCTCCACTGACCAATCAGGAATAGAGCCAAACAGATTAATAAAGAAATAATGAGCCCCATAATCATTGTGAGCCTCTTCAATCCAAGAATCCATCAACAGCGGGAAAATCTCAGAGGAAGGACAAGAACATAGATGCTTAAGTGCTAAATAACAACGACTGAAGTCAGTATTGTAGAGATCTCTAACAAGAAACTCACCAGATGGAATCTGATCATACCGATGAACACAATTGATCGCAGCCAAGTTACAGGAGAGAAGAGAATCCAAAGAATTCAGCAAACGAGGGGTAACGGTGCCAGCTAAATTATCACCATAAAGCTTACGAATAGCACGAATTTTAAAAACAGGCGACACAGGTGCAGAAAATACTTCATCGATCTGGTCAATTGCATTGGCATCAATCAAATCCTGGATAGCAAAATGCCTATCCATTTGATTAGGTAAAAATAAATTCAGAGAAATCTCATGAACTCGTTCGCAATCATGCGTTAACTTAGAGATGGCAGAAATTGCCGCACCCTTAATTCCGGGAACAGAACTGAACTGGAATGGGCGGATGGTATCAACACTTCTAGAGACATCTAACGAAGATAGACACTGTATGATAATCCTCTGGTTGGCACTATCGGCTTCAAGAATACCAATCATCTTGTCGACGAGAGTCTGATCATTACATTGTAATGTTTGCAATGACCAAACAGAATTTTCCACTAAGTAGACATCATCAGACCATAAGCACTGTCCGATCACAGGGATTGCGTCAATACATCCAAGGCGAGCCAGAACTTCAACAATCTTGCGTTTAGTGATTTTGACTGATTGGCAAGAAGATACGCGATTTTGCAGAAATTCAATCAACGCTTTTTCAGTCTCAGCGCACGGACAATTGATTAAGTGTGCTGCCGCTGTATAGAAATCACTTTCCGAATCTTGGTTACTCACTGACTTCATCAGCAAATGACGAGCATGCTCACAGGTCAGACCTGGATGGATCTTGTCAAATCTTTCGGGCTTATGCAAAACAAGAACATAAACAATGAAATAATACTAGCACTTCTTCATAAAACTTTTACCATCACCGAGTCATCGAAAAGGTATATTCAGATGGGTTGCAGAATTGATGATTAGGCCATAATCTTAGGCTAGTCAAGATTGAATCGATGGGTCCCTTTTCAAGCAACTCATTTCTTGTAAAAACAATTGCTTATGGCCGATCAAGACCAACAACACCAACAAGCATTCAAATACCCTTTAACTTGTTGAGCAGAAGTATTCAAGTAATGCGTCAGTCGGGAATCACTGTTACCGCCATCACTAATATCCATGAAGTAGGAAATAAAAATCAATCTGACACTAAAAAACCTGCTTCCTCAGAGCCAAAACGCACTAAGCGAGAAATGCAAAGCGATAGTGCTAATGAAACAGAGGTGAAAAAAGAGAAAAAAACAACGAATCGCAGAGCAAGAAAAAAAAGCTAAGTGATCCTAGAAGAAACTAACCTCTGTATTCGAAAACCGATTCCTCTGGCCGACCTGCCTTGAGAGCATCCCAATTGATACTCTCAAGGAAAGCATCTGGATTCGTACATTCCACGACATCAACGCCCCAATATCCTTGTTGCAAAGGTGAGCTTGACGTAGCGGCAGAATCCTTTCTACCACCAAGTGCAATCAAAGAATGATTGATCGAGTGGCCAAGTGATTCCCGAAGTTTTTTCCATGAATCAACGACTTCTCTGGCTAACTGTTGGGATGAAAGCTCCGACTCAACAACAATCATCCAATGAGGATGGTTCAAAGCGTTAGCTTTAATATGATCGGAATGAAGGCTAAGACCTTCTGCGAGTTCCGCGGCAGTAAAAGAAGGAACAGACTCAGATTGGATCTGTAAATTATGGGAGAGAACAAAATTTTGCATGATGAGCAACTATAGTCAGTAAAGGTCTAATGAAAGAATGATTGTAAGTCCAGATGCAAGAGGTAACCTGAAATGACTGAAAGCAGCTCAATTAAAAATTCAACACAAAACAAACGTTTGGATACATTAAGCGATGAGGAGGCGTTACTGCTTTCAGCGCACTTAAAAAAGCAGCGCAATAATGGAATACCTATTGATTCAGATCAAGAATCAATTTCTAAGATGGTAGCGGGACTCGGCGATCAGCGGGGACTTCTTCGCCTACGTTTTGCAGATAGCCTTGGTGCCGTAGGACAAGCAGCTGTTCCTGCTCTTTGTGAAGCCATGTTATCTAGCGATAACGTAACAGTACGCAGAGCAGCAGCAAAGACTCTTACGTTAATAAAGGATCCTAATAGTCTTCCATACCTTATATCTGCATTTCTCAAAGATCAAGACTCTGTTGTTCAAGGTTCAGCGATGGGAGCGATGGCCGCAATAGGAGAAGAGGCTGTTACTCCCATCCTAAATCTATTATCAAATCCAGAAATAACAGAAATGCAGATAGGATTGGCTAATTGGGCATTGGCATTTGTAGACGACCGAGGATCTAAGATCTTGAGAGACGCTTCAAACTCAAGTAATGTCGAAATCAGAAAGGCTGCAATCACTGCCCTTACAAGCAAAATTGATACGCTGAATGCCGATGAAAATATAGACTTACTATCTAATGCGTCGAGAGATGATGATGCAGAAATCCGCGCAGAAGCAGCAACATTGCTTGGAGGATTAGAAGATATCGACTGGGCCAAGCCACTACTAATCTCTAATTTATATGATACAGATAGCTGGGTGCGAAAAAACTCAGCTCTTTCTTTAATTAAATTGAACGCGACAGAGGCTATTGCAACACTTGAAGAGTGTGAGCTTCAAGAAGAAGATCAAATCGTAGCCAATGTCATTAAGCTGGCCATCCAGAAGCTTAAGCAAAGAGCTTAAAGTTATGAATAAAAAAAGGGAGGGGAGAATTAACTCCCCTCCCTTATTTAAGCTGAGTAGTTACCAAGCAATCAAGAGAGAGCGTTGATCAGATAATCAAGATAGCTTTTGAATTCGTTAAGAGCTTGAGGACTCATATCGCGAGGAGCACAAGCACGATCGCGGGTATAAGTCAGCGCCTCAACGTAAGGTCCCGTTGGAAGGGCAAGGCTACGATAAACCTCGCGAGCACCAGCAATGCCCCACTCGTCCAAAGGACCAGTACCACCAACAACCAAGCAGTAGTTGATCAAGCGCATGTAGTGACCGAGATCTCGGTAGCACTTGTCAATTTTCACTTGGCTATCGCCAGCCTCACCAGCCTGCTTGAGATAGGAATACTTGCTGAAGCAAGCATCACCTGCTTCACGAGTAACAGCATCAAGACCAGCGGCTAGCTTTTCTGCTGCTTCAAGACGAGCAGCAGCACGCTGAATATTGCCCTGAACGGCTTCAAGATCGTTTTGAGAGGGGAAGCGACCAGCTGCATCAGCAGCAGTCACAACTGTTGTCACGACGGACTTCATTGGAGTTTCCTAAAGATGAATAGTGTCTGAATGCGGAGAAAGTAGGCCTTTAATCCAGATCAGGAAATAGCGCCAATGACGCGATCGAAATAAGCACCTGCTTCTGCAACCAGAGCGGCACAGTCACCCTGTGTGGTTTCCATTTTACGGAAACGCTTACCACCTAAACCAGGAGTGTTGGTTTCTCCGATGTGAGCAGTAGCAGAAGCCTTCATGATGGCCACGGCACGACCCGCAGACTGGGTAGGAACACCCAGCGCAATGTAGGTTTCCTTCAGACCATTCAGGCAACGATCGTCAAGAACGGATGCATCGCCTGCCAGAAGGGCATAGCTGATGTAGCGAAGAACGATCTCTCCGTCGCGCAGGCAGGCTGCCATACGACGGTTGGGGTAGCAATTGCCACCTGCCTGGATAAGACCTGTGTTTTCACAAATCATGCCTGTAACTGCATCAGAAACGATGCAGGAGGCGTTTGAGGTGATGGCGTTGACGGCATCGAGACGCTTATTGCCGTCACGAACGTAGGAGCGGAGACCTGCGAGGTCACTACCACCAACGGGAGCTGTTTTAGCGTCGGCACTGACGACCGAACGTGAGAATGCGTCGAGCATGTGGGCCAGACAAATTTGGAGGGAAGAGGCTTCTCGATCCCCGTTAAGGCTAAGCCTGAAGACTCCGCTCTAGAGAGGAATCCGTTGTCAGGACTAACCTTTTCAGGTGAAGCACTCATCAAACCTAAGCGTAAGTTGCGGACGTGTGACCAAGTATCTGCTGATCACGCAAGAGTTCGTCACTTAGAGGGGTGGTGATGGATAAGAAAGGAGTGCCAAAGCCCATTAGCGCCGTTCTTGACAATCTGTCTAAAGGCACTCAAGCCGACACCCGAGCAGAGCAACACCCCCCGGCTTTCGAAAATTTCCGATTAATTCCAGGGGGTATGGTTATAAGAAGTGTTTGCTGTAGATCACAGGTCGACATGACAGAAGAATCAAGTCAGGCACCTTCACTTGAAGAGCTGATCGAAACAATTACAGAATTAACGGCCTATAGAGAACGACTTTACGACGATGTTGTGGGCCTTGGTAAAAAGCTTCGTTTATCCCAAAAGAAAATCGATACAACAATCAAAGAGCACCCTGAGCTCACTCGGATTGATGCAATTCTCACCCAACTAAAAGTTCAAAGAGATACACAAGAGAGTCAAGCATGACTTTGATGGACAATCCTCCAGTCACAATGGTGGACTTTTTCGAGGCCAGCCGCGGATTATGGCTTAATAGACGGGTGGTTCATCATCTTGATAGCCAAGACGATGAAGCTGCAGACTCCAATCTAATCATTGAACCCTTCGATACATCTGATAATGCAGTAGAAACGATTTGCCAAGTATTCGGAATTGAAGCCAAAGAAGCCAATGGTGGAGCAAGATTTTGGTGGGAAAGCAACCTTCTTGCTGACAAACGCAATGATGATTATGCAGCCATTGTCATCGATGTTCCAAAACCTGAGCATTCCAATCAAGGATATCTTTTAAGAGATGTTGGTTACGTAGAAAAAAAACCCACTCTTAGTACATACGAATTCACTACTGACGGAGTGCTGACAATCAAGACCAGATACGACACAAATTTTGGGATTGAGCGCTGCTGGTTTGTAAACGATCAAATCAGAATGCGGGTTAGTTCAGTACAGTTTTTAAATGGTGCTGCAATGACCACCTACTGCACAGAATTTCGATGCCCAAGCAAAGCCGATATTGAAGAGATTGCTAGACAAGCCCAAACGTTCGCTCAGACCAATCCTTTATAAGCACATTTAAACCATGTTTGATTCATTTCTCAACGAGCTTCATTCAGATATCACCAAGAGAGGTGGATCTCCCCTTGCTCTACCTGAAGGTCTTGAAGAATGTAAATCTTCCAAAACATCAAGTGTCATTCAGAGCTGGCTTTGGGATGTTCCTGGATTTCGGCGTTGGAGGGTAACTCGACTGGATGCAGGCGATAGCCTGCAGGTTTTTAATTCTGTTGCATATCCTGATTACAACTACGACCATCCCTTAATGGGGGTTGATCTCCTCTGGTTCGGAGCCCGTCAGAAGCTTGTTGCCGTACTCGATTTCCAGCCCTTGATCCAAGACAAACACTATCTTGATCGCTATTTTTCTGGTCTCAAGGATCTGAACCAACGCTTCCCAGATCTCAATAGTGAAGAAACGATGCGTTCATTTGATCCAAATCAGTATTTTTCTTCGTGGCTACTTTTCTGTCGCGGCGGTGCAGAGCAAGCCGAATCATCCCTTCCAAATGCATTTAGTGCATTCTTAAAGGCATATTGGGATTTACACGATAATGCCAAAAGTATTGCCTCAACCATTCCTCCAGAAGAAGTTAAGAGTCTCCAGGAAAAATATGATATTTACAGCGCAGAGAGGGATCCAGCTCACGGACTCTTCACAAGCCATTTTGGAAAAGATTGGTCAAATCGGTTCCTCCACGAGTTTTTATTCCCCGCCTCCTCTCCTCACAAATGACAATTCAAAGGTTAAAAAGCACAGATCCTGTGAACATCGAAGGATGGTCATGGCAACCATTTCTTGAAGACGCAGTTAAAAGACTCGAAGGCTTAAATGTTGAGCCCTACCCAGTCTCAGATCGATTTTTACAACGCGAAGGTCAAACTGGATCAAAATCAAAACCAATTTCTGTCACAACAGCAACCTGGGCTTGCAAAACAGAGAAATTCAGGCAGGTCAGGGCTGCCTGCGTGAGTGCTGGATCAGCCGCGTCTGTTTTGAACTTTGTAATCAATCCAAATTCCACGTATGACCTACCTTTTTTTGGCGGAGATTTAGTAACGCTCCCTGCAGGGCACCTGCTAGCCCTGGACCTGCAACCCGCAATCAAAACCGATGAAGTCCACACCACTCAAGTCTGGGATCGACTCATACCAATTTTTGAACGTTGGCGCGATCAACTGCCTTACGGAGGACCAATCCCAGAAGAAGCAAAACCCTTTTTCTCACCAGGATTCCTCTGGACACGACTCCCACTTGGCAAGGAAGGCGACGATTTGATTGAGTCGATCGTGAGACCGGCTTTCAATGAATATTTAGATCTTTACCTGGAACTAGCCGCTAGCGCTGAGCGGGTTACTCCGGAACGAAGCGATGTTCTCCTGCAAGGACAAAGAAAATACACGGATTATCGAGCTGAAAAAGACCCTGCGCGCGGAATGCTGACTCGCTTTCATGGAAGCGAATGGACGGAGGCCTATATCCACTCTGTTCTTTTTGACCTGTAATCGAGACTCGTTTGTAGTTTTTGAGGTCCAGTGCAGCTCCAACCACCCGGAGCGAGTTACACATTATGAACAGCTTTCGAGGGAGTCCTAAGCATTTGGCGAAGATTGCCTGGAACCCGAGAGGACTTCCGTAGGATGGTCTCACGGGTGCTTGGACACCTCACCAGACATTGCAAGCAGGAGTAAAAAATGTTCGACGCCTTCACCAAGGTTGTCGCCCAGGCCGACGCCAGGGGACAGTTCATCAGTGCCAGTGAAATTGATGCTCTGGCAGCCGTGGTTTCCGGCAGCAACAAGCGCTTGGATGCCGTAAGCCGGATTTCCAACAACGCTTCCACAATCGTTGCAAATGCTGCACGCGCACTTTTCGCGCAACAACCTGCTCTGATTTCTCCTGGAGGTAACGCTTACACCTCCCGTCGAATGGCAGCTTGCCTTCGCGATATGGAAATCATCCTGCGTTACATCACATATTCAGCATTCACTGGTGATGCATCTGTCTTAGAGGATCGTTGCCTGAATGGTCTCCGTGAGACCTACCTCGCATTAGGAACACCAGGTGCTTCTGTTGCAACTGGTGTGAACCTGATGAAGGACGCAGCACTTTCTATCGTTAACGACAGTGCTGGGATTTCCAGTGGTGATTGCGCTTCGCTGAGTAGTGAAATCGGTACTTATTTTGATCGTGCAGCTGCATCCGTTGCCTGATCTGGCGAATTGATCCCACTTCACCTCCCTCATCTCTAAATGAAAACTCCACTTACCGAAGCGGTTGCAGCCGCCGACTCACAAGGCCGTTTCCTTAGCAACACAGAAGTCCAAGCAGCTTCTGGACGTTTCAATCGTGCCCAAGCGAGCCTAGATGCCGCCAAAGGTCTTACAGCAAAGGCCGATTCACTCGTAAGCGGTGCCACGCAGGCTGTCTACACCAAGTTCCCTTACACCACTCAGATGGAGGGGCCGAACTACTCAACCACTCCTGAAGGAAAAGCAAAGTGCTCTCGTGATATCGGCTATTACTTGAGAATGATCACCTATTGCTTGGTTGCCGGTGGCACAGGCCCTATGGATGACTACCTAATCGCTGGTCTTGACGAGATCAACCGCACTTTTGAGCTTTCCCCTTCATGGTATGTAGAGGCTCTTAAGCATATTAAAAGCAGCCATGGCCTATCAGGCGATGCTGCAACCGAAGCAAATAGCTATATCAACTATGCAATTAATGCACTGACCTGATCCCATCTAGCAAGGATCAGATCAGTCAATGCATTCAAGCCCCCTTACAATGGGGGCTTTTTCAATGTCACAAGAAGAAAACCGCCTAAATGACAGCAACGATTGGACATTTTCTTCAAAATCTTTGTGGTGAATACAGTAACCAGCAACAGGCATTTGATAACCCACCGTTATTTGCACATATTTTTCTTCGCTATAGGCCAATTGAGCATCTGCAGCCTGGTTCAATCCTTCTCGAACAAACCTATGCAGTCGACCCCAAGCATCCTTACAGGCTTAGGGTGATTCGCGCCGAAGAAGTTACTTCGGGAACCATAAAACTGTGGAATCATACATTTAAAGATCCAGATTACTTCTCAACTGCTACATATAATGATGAGTGCAGGAAAACAATTAAAGAGCAAGATCTAATCCGCCTAGATCATTGCCATTATCAAGTTCGTCAATTAGACAATGCCTTTCATGGTGAACTTGAACCTGGATGTCGCTGCATCGTGCGTCGCGATGGGAAAGAGACCTATTTGGTGAGCAGCTTTCACCTCCAAGGCGATGAATTAACAACATTGGATCGAGGACACGACCCCAAAACAAACGAGCGGTGCTGGGGATCTATTGCTGGTGAATTCCGCTTTCAGCGCATGAGTAACTGGGCTGAAAATATTCCTGAAAAGTGGTTATGAAATGAAGGATCCTTCAATTGAGAACCTCCACCCGCCTCTCACAGAAGAGCAGGTCATTGCGAATTTACGTCAGACAGAAGATTTCTCTGACCAGTATTACGCAGCGTGGTGGCTCGGGCGGATGCGCAGCCGTCATCCAGAAACGATACCTCTGCTGCTGACAGCGTTGGAGCCTCTTCTGGAGAATCCTATCCAAAGCGAACGTCGCGCTGTTGCATTGAATGCAATCAGAGCTCTAGGAATCCTTCAAGCAACGAATGCAGAAGAAAACCTCAGAATTCTCCTGAAGAAAAACGACTACTCAATCCGTGAAGAGTCAGCAAGAAGTTTGGGAATGATTCAAGCTCAATCTGTTGTTCTAGATCTGTGCGAGCTGTTATCCGGGGGGGCAGACGAGATAGAAAAGATACAACCGGGATCTGCGAAGTTGAAAGAACCTTATGAATCTGTATTAGAGGCATTAGGAGCGATTGGCGTAGCATCACGCAGCGTGATAATCATGATCACGCCTTTTACAAAACATTCTCGTCCGCTAATACGAGCTTCAGCTTGTCGAGCCTTGCTTCTACTCACCGGTGATCAGAAATGGGCGCCACCTTTAATTGAGCTTTTACAACATGATGATCCACTAATTCGCAGGGGCGTTCTTCTAGATCTAGGCGCAACAGGCTGGATGCCTGCGTTGCCTGCTATTCAGGCAGCTGCCATTGAAAATAGCCTCAAACTTGTAGCTTTGCGTGGCCTTGCAGAAAAAAGCGAAGACACGTCCGTCCTCGATGCAATGGACGGACTCTTGTGATTAATGTCTCTCCGCTAGAAGGAGCTATCGCTGATCTTCAAGCGGCCAAAACAACACCTGAATTAATTCGAGCCACCAAAAGTCTATGCAATCTTCATACGGTTGATGCAATTTCAGCACTGATTGAGGTGCTGGGATTTAACAATCCAGCAGTTGCATCAGTTGCAACTGCTGGATTAATCGAACTTGGCAGCCAGGCAGTGCCCTCACTATTAGTTAGCCTTGACGAAAAGAATTACGGTTCACGCGCCTGGGTGGTGCGAGCCCTTGCCTCGATTCACGACCCTAGAAGTCTCGACTTACTGGAACATGCTTTAGCAACAGATATTGCACCTAGCGTGCGGCGGTCCGCCGCTCGTGGCCTGGCAGAACTGAATCTCATTTATCCCGAAGAAAGTTCAAAACTCAATCGCTGCCTATTGGCACTGCTCGCAGCAATCAAAGATGATGAATGGGTTGTGCGCTATTCCGCAATCTTCGGAATTGAAATGCACTTACTCAGGTACAATTCTACAAATAAAGATCAATGCATCTTGGGCTTGAAACAACTTAGTTCCAATTCTGAGTCCATCAAGGTGATTCGCCTACGCGCCACCCTGGCTTTACAACGCGTTAATCCCTCATGACGACAAAATTACTATTTGTTTGTCTCGGCAATATCTGCCGTTCACCCGCCGCTGAAGGCGTGTTTCTTCACCTCATCGAACAACGGCAACTCACCGACCAGTTCCTCGTTGATTCCGCTGGTACGGGGGGCTGGCATGTAGGAAATCCAGCTGATCGCCGCATGCAAGCAGCCGCCATGCGCCGAGGGGTTGACCTACCCAGTCGTGCCCGCCAACTCGAACTCGGCGACTTAGAGAGTTTTGATCACATTCTCACCATGGATCAGGACAACCTGCGCAACGTGACCAGCATGGCCAAAGAATTCGGCCCCCGAAGCACAGCCGACATTCGCCTGATGCTCAGCCATGCACGTCGGGCAGACACTCTTGAGGTTCCAGATCCCTATTACGGAGGTGAGCAGGGCTTCGAGCATGTTCTCGATTTACTCGAAGATTCCTGCGAAGGACTTCTGGATGATCTTTTAGCTCCAACCAATCAGCACTAAACCGTTAGTTAGGCGGGAGTGGGCCAGACCTCCTCCCCCACACGACGACGGAACAGATCTTCCAGCTCATCAATGACCTGCTCGATGGCAATCCCATCGCTGATCAACTCGATGGCGTCGTCCGCCTGAAGCAGGGGCGCCACCTCACGGGTGCTGTCAAGGCGATCCCGTTCAACAATCTGTGCTTCCAGCTCGAGCAGAGCTGGAACCTCATGTCCTCTCGCTTCCAAATCGAGAGCACGACGTCGGGCCCGTTCTTTGGGAGTTGCCGTAAGAAACACCTTGAGCTCTGCATCAGGAAACACTGCAGTGCCAATGTCACGCCCCTCTGCAACAAGCCCGCCCGCCTTGCCCATTCGTTGCTGCTGGGCAGTCATTGCAGCCCGAACGCAAGCATGGGCCGCGACCGCTGATACCGACGCCGTCACCCGCGGATCGCGAATCGCGTCGGTGACCTCATGGCCATTCACACGCACCACCTGCAAGCCTTGCTTCAAGGGCTCAAGTTCCACCTCGAGATCATTCAACACAACATCAACAGCCTCAGAATCAGCAGGATCAACCCCTTGCTCCAGCACCAACCAAGTCACGGCCCGATACATCGCTCCGGTGTCGAGGTACACAAGCCCTAGGCGCTCGGCAAAGGCTCGGGTCACTGTGCTTTTACCAGCACCAGCAGGACCATCAATCGCAACGAGGGGAGAACGCGTCATTAAAAAAGCATGATCGATCAGGCAGGTGCTGCCGCATCGAACTGCAGCTGCCAGCAAATTAAGTGATGCCTCATTGGATTTTGAAGGCTGCAACAACCAGGGATCAACAACGTCGACGTACTCAACACTGAGGCCACCCTCTTCAAGACGACGACGAACCTGCCCAGGGTCCAACGGCGAAGCGCTAATTAAGGAAGCAGAGCTCGCATCGCGTAAAACCTGGGCAAACAGCACCCCTTGCTGCCGCTGCTGAGCATTGAGGTAGAGGTTTCGTGAACTACTCGCCAGACCATCACCATCCCGCACCGTGGGCACACTGCGCACCCTGACCGCCAAGCCGAGCTCCAACACCATTCGGCGCAAAATGGTGAGTTGCTGCCAATCCTTTTCACCAAGGAACAACTGATGCGGCTTGACCAATGCCAAAAGGCGGCAAACCACCGTGACCACACCATCGAAGTGACCAGGCCGTGTGGATCCACACAATCCTGACTGCAACGAGTTCGGGGCCTGAATCCGCCAGCTTTCAGCCATGCCACCTGGATAAACCTGCTCCTCGTCTGGGCACCAGATTGCTGAAGCACCACACCGCTCTGCTAGTTCACAATCAGCTTCAAAAGTGCGTGGATAGCGAACAAAATCCTCATCCGGACCAAACTGCAAGGGATTCACAAACACGCTGACCAAGGTCTCTGTCTCAACTGCCGTGTGGCGGGAGGCAGCAGAAATCAAATGTGCGTGACCGTGATGAAGTCCCCCCATGGTTGGGACAAAATTCACGAAGGCAGCTGAGGAGTGACGCCAACGTTGAAGGTCGTGCAGGGACCGAAGAACCTCGATGCTCAGCGCAGTACCTCAAGGCGGACTTGAGCAATTCCACTTGACACCAAACCAAGGTGCTGAGCGGCACCGTGAGCAATATCAATCACTCGGTTACCACTGAAGGGCCCCCTATCGTTAATACGAACGATCATTTCTTTACCGTTTCTGAGATTCGTAACCTTCACTTTGGTTCCGAAGGGCAACGTTCGATGCGCTGCAGTCATCGTTCCAGGCCTAAAAACCTCTCCGTTGGCCGTGCGATTGCCAAAGAAACCAGGTCCATACCAGCTTGCCTCTCCTGTTGAAGTGGAGATGACCAACCTCTTAGGAGGTTTTGGAGGGGCCACCACAGGCGGAGGAACAACTACCGGAGCTGTGGGTGCAGAGGCCTTGACGGGCTGAGGCTTCAAGGGCTCAAAAGGGTCGTAGAGCTCAGTAGTGGCAACATCACGAGCCAAAACTGGAAATAGTGCAAAGCCAACAGCAAAGAGCCCGGTGGCGAGAGTCGCAAAGGGGAAAGTTCGGTGCATGCAAGTCGATCGTTCAGCCTTGAGAGAGTGACCAATGTCCGAAGAAAACGGAATCAGTGATCTCGTCCGAACGATCTGTGATTTCAAAGATCAACTAACTAAAAAACCTTTTTCAATCCCGTGCAGACACTTTTGAACAGCGCTATCAAGTGAGATCCGTGACGCAACCCTGAGATGTCACACCGATACAGGGCTAAGCAACGCAACGCAATGGGCAACGCATTAGGCAACCTGATCCCAGCAACAAGTCGAACTCATCGCAGCCTCAGACAATCTCGTATCAGGCACACCACGAGCCATGAAAGAGGAGGATCATTGAAGTGAAGCATTCTTGAATGGACTACAAAACCGCTGGGGTCGATGTGGAGGCGGGGCGCGCCTTCGTTAACAGAATCCGCAAGAGCGTGGAAACAACGCACCGACCAGAGGTCGTGGGCGGACTCGGTGGTTTTGGCGGCATGATGCGACTTCCGGCAGGCCTAAAAAAACCTCTGTTGGTGTCGGGAACCGATGGCGTTGGCACCAAGCTTGAACTCGCTCAAGACCATGGCGGTCATCACAACGTGGGAATCGACCTCGTGGCCATGTGTGTCAACGACGTGATCACCAGTGGTGCTGAACCCCTATTTTTCCTCGACTACATGGCCACTGGAGCATTAAGCCCTGAAGCCATGGCCACCGTGGTTGAGGGCATTGCCGAGGGATGTCGCGCGAGTGGCTGCGCTTTGTTGGGTGGCGAAACCGCTGAAATGCCTGGGTTCTATCCACCAGGGCGTTACGACTTAGCAGGCTTCTGCGTGGCCGTTGTTGATGAGGAGCAAATGATCGACGGTCGGCAGATCAGCGCGGGCGATCACATTTTGGGCATTGCCAGTAGCGGTATCCACAGCAATGGATTCAGCCTGGTCCGCAGAGTGCTTAAACAATCTGGCGCCAATGCTGAAACCACATTCGGCCCCAGCGAGCAACCTCTGATCGAGACCTTGCTCACTCCCACACAGCTCTATGGGAGCCTTGTGAAAACCTTGCTCGACGCAGGAACACCCATTCATGGAATGGCTCACATCACTGGAGGAGGTCTTCCTGAGAACCTGCCTCGTTGCCTTCCACAAGGCCTAAGAGCAAGCGTGGACCCCTCCAGCTGGACACGTCCGGCTATCTATGACTGGTTGAAGTCCTACGGCGACATCCCCGAGCGGGACCTCTGGCACACGTTTAATCTCGGTATTGGCTACTGCCTGATCGTCCCCGAAGAAGGGGTTTATATGGCTAAGAAAGCATGTGAATCGGAAGGGATTCAGGCCTGGACCATTGGGCGTATCGAAAGCCCATCAGGCGGTGATGGAGACGAATCCGTCTTGGGACTTCCAAAATGAGGTCTGCTTCATCCCTAATGGTTGACGTCAGCTCCTAAAACTGGCTGGGCTCTCCAGCCCTCTATGATTTCAATCGTTAGTGTTATCCAAGCACTTCGGCACTAGCCGCAAGAAGAGCGTTAAATCTTTAACTAGAAATGGCTTTCGATAGAATTCAAAGAACGACACGTAGACGAGCTTCTGCTGGTCCGACGCCTCCACGCCGGCCTATTGAAGGAAATTATGACCGTGCATCAGGTCATCGGCAAGGGTCTAGGCCAACTTTTTTAGCCCTCAAAGATCATGGGAAAGTCTTTGTTGCAGACATGCCCTTCCTATCGGACGGACAACTCGCAAACATCACTAAAGAAGCTGCCGAAGTTCTCGAGAGTCTCGAACGCAGAATTGTTGAACTTGAAGAGATTGCTGATCAGCCGATTGCTGACAGGGACACCCTGATCAAAGCTTGTACCAAACGCGATGTGACGCACCGCTTTCTTCGTGCGATTGAAGATGAGCAGCAGCAACGTCGTGAGAACCCTGCTGTCCTCAGTGCAGCGGGAGAGTCCCTACCGAGAACGTTTCTAGAGATTGCCAGGCATCGTTTGCCAGGAGCCACATTTGATTCTCTACTGCAGGAAGCTTTGAACGCCTGTGAACAATCCAAGGCGCAGGAAGAAAGTTCCAAGGCATCCCCGGTGAAGGTCATTCCTTTCCAGAGCAAATCATCGTCCTTGCCAGTGGTTGTGAGTCCAGATCCTGATCCTGCTGATCAGGCGCTCTGAAATGGATTAGCTGGCATGCGCGCCAAGGTTCGTTGACTGAGTTGATCCAACTCTTGCCTCTCGGCTGCACTCAGCGACCAATGCAAAGCAGCTGCGGCATCTAGAGCTTGGGCTGGGCGCCTTAGCCCCGGAATCGGGCAAGCTCCGTGGGCCCTGCACCAATTCAAAGCCACTTGTGCCATCGAGGCGCTTCGTTTTACAGCGATCTCACCCATCACGGAACGCAAATCCTCACTGGCTGGCAGCAACCGCTGAAACAACCTTGAACGCAGCACAGTTGAGGTGGTGCCTTGCACTCCCAGTCCCGGAGGAATCGCCAAAATGCCGAGGGCAAGGGGGCTATAGGCCAACAACTCAACACCAAGCTCCTGGCACACTTGCGCCAATTCGCCACGCAAGATCGGTTCAGGTGCAAGCAGAGAGAGCTGAACTTGAACGCTCTGAAGGCTGATCCCTCTGGTCAAAAGATGCCCATACAGGAAGCGAAGACGCTTCGGTCCCACATTGGACAAGCCAAGTTCTGGGACCAACCCTTGCTCGACGAGGTCACCAAGCCCATCGAGCAGAGGCAACTCTTGCCAAGGGGCATACCGAGCAGTGCTCCAATGCAATTGGATTCGATCCAAATGCCCTCCCAACCGCTTTTTACTGGCAGCAAAGGCACGCTTAAAGCCGCCGCGACCCAGCCGCCAAGGGAATGGAGCCAGCTTGGTTGCCACCTTGAGCTGTTGGGACTTAGCAGGATCCATGGCGCGGAGGAACTGACCCAGCAACAGCTCGCTGCGCCCATTGAGGCGACCCGTGCCGTAGGAATCGGCGGTGTCCACAAGCGACAGTCCGCCTTGAACAGCTGCGCTGAGCGTGGCCTCAAGATCGAGATCGTCGCGATCCGGTTGGTAACCCCACAGCAATTGATTGCCCCAGGCCCAAGTCCCAAATCCAATTCCCGTCACGCCAGCCTTTCCATCTGCACGCCATGATCGCCGTAAAGCAGCGCTCGCCATGACATCGATCGCAGAATCCATCAATAGTGCGAGCCAAACATCTGGGGATGACTCAGATGGAGCTGGGGATGGCATAACAACTAGCCAAACTGAAAAGATTCTCTGTCCCCATTGCCGTCGGACTGCCTCCAATGGCATCCGATGCATGGGCATCTGCGTAGCCGACAACGATTACTAAATAAATGATCGATCGCTCTTTCTCTCTGCGCCTCAGCACCTGGCTCCTTCTGAGCAGCATGTTGGGCTTTCCGATGAGAGGGGCTGCCGATCCGAATCCCAAAATTGGCCGCTACGAAACCGACACCAAGGAGTGTTCTTATACCGACAGCACACAAGACAACGTTGATTGCATCACCTTGCAGCTAAAAGGACGAAGTCCATCCGTTGTAGCGGTGCGATTGATTGGTCACGGCACCACCAAAAATTCCCGCAAGCAGCTCACGTTCGTGACCCTGACATCACAAGGAGAATCACCTTTGGAATGCAGCACTGGAACCTGTCGCCTCGATGCCGAGGCCTGGCAAAGCACAGTCTCAAGCGTGGCAGAGGCATCCTTCAACTCCAGTGGAATTGCAACGGGCTTACCCAAGGCTTGGGCTGCTAAAAGCGGAGAATGCAACTTGAAAGACCGAGTTTTACGTTGTAGAGCTTTGCACTTCAATGGTGAGGTCTATCAAGCGGAGGCCCATCTCTAGTCTTCAAAACTCTTGTATTCGACTGGATCAAACAACGAAGAACAAGCACCCCCAATGGCACCCTTAGAGCCCTCCCTAAAGGCCTCACGATTAAAGACGGTTCATTGCTAAGGAGTACCACCACTCAGGGCCCGAGTGATTGTGACAACGAGCTATTGATCATTCTTCGCTGTCGCTGAACAAGGGTCTCAACCATTCTTGGAATCTAAATTCACTTTCTCCAAACTCAGAGAATCGGTAAAGCCAGACGAAACAATTCCGATAGGGATAGCGATTACTGCAATGCCAAACAATGCCGTGATTGCCGCAACAATCTTTCCAGCTGCAGTTTCTGGAGACACATCTCCATAGCCAACTGTTGTTACGGTGATCACTGACCACCATAGACATCTAGGAATAGAGCCAAACTGCTCAGGCTGAACACTTCCCTCAACTAAATACATAAAAGCACTACTAAGACTAATCACGACAGCCGAATAAATTGCAGAAATTTGCAGTTCTTCCATCTTCGAAGTGATGGCATGATTGAAATGCCTCACGCTTTTCTGAAAACGCTTAGAACGCCCTATTCTCCCAATTCGTACAAGACGAATCACGCGAAGAAGGTAGAGCTCAGGAGTAATAAAACCGAGAATTGTTGGTGCAATCGCAACAAGATCGAGAATCGCCATTGGAGTGATTGCGAAGTCCAATGCCCCTCGCACTCCTTTGCGAGCCCCATTCCTTAGCGGTGCAATCCACAGACGGGAAAGATATTCCACCAAGAATAATATGGCAACAACTAGGTCTAATTTAGCTAAAAGATTTAGATTAGGTCCGCGAATCACTGGCTCAGTAGCAAGAATTGCCAGAAGAATTGAAAAGACAATCAAAACCCCAATCGCTTTGACTATTAATGCGCTCCTTCGACCATTTTCCCCTTCTCCAAGTAAAATATGAACCCTATTTCTAATGTTTTTCACCCAATAGTCAGTCAAAGTGCATTTATTTTGATACCAAAACCCCTCAACGACCACTTAAGCGCCAAGACACACAAGCGCTGAAGCAGCGCGTAAACCAGAGCGACCACAGACAGCCGAACCTCAAATGGCGGCATTCCGTAAGCACAAATACTCAGCCACTCATCTAGAAAGACCTTGTCGCATGAAAACGACTAACCCCAGGAGTTCGAACTCTCTTGGGGCTTTTTTTTGCTTATCCCATGCTCTTCAGCGCTTCATTCACAAGAGCATTTCCTTAAGACAAAATATCCATCCCCGACCCCATCGCAGCCCTCTGAGTCGCACCAACCAATCGCAAAATCAAGACTTTCAGCTCACGGAGATCTGGGAAGATGCCTGAAAGGAGAACAGGTGCACGCTCCTTAAGAACCCTTAAACGACAAGACCACGATTCATCCCAAATGAGTCATACTCTGAGCGAAAAAATTGAGGATTTTGCGTAGCGTGGGGATACGCAAAACAATCAAAAGAACCCTTTCGGGCCTGTTGAAATCAAAGGCGGCACCCAGATTCGAACTGGGGATAAAGGATTTGCAATCCTCTGCCTTACCACTTGGCCATGCCGCCGTTCAGGGAGAGCTAACTCCACAAGCGGATCGTATCAGCGAGGGATCAGGGTCTTTGCTGCTGATCAGCAATGGACACGGGGAAGACCTCATCGCCTTAAAGATCATCGAGGCGCTTCGCCACCAGCGGCCGCAACTAACGCTGAAGGTGTTGCCGCTCGTTGGAATAGGGGGAAGCTTCCGGACCGCCACTGAACAAGGCTGGGTTCAACAAATTGGACCCTCCGCACCGCTCCCAAGCGGCGGTTTTAGCAATCAAAGCCTGCGGGGCCTCCTAGCGGATGTCATCGCCGGGCTACCCCTGCTCTCCTGGCAGCAATGGCGATGCCTGCGCAAACACCGGTCTCAGGTCGACGCCGTCCTTGCAGTCGGAGATCTACTCCCGCTCTTGATGGCGTGGGGTTCAGGGCGGCCCTTTGGATTCGTTGGCACACCAAAAAGCGATTACACATGGTCCAGCGGCCCTGGACGTGACCTCAGCGACAATTACCACGCCCTTAAGGGAAGCGAATGGGATCCCTGGGAGTGGCTGATCATGAGCAACAAACGCTGCCATTTGGTGGTCACCCGTGACCGTTTAACGGCTCGAGGGCTACGGCGACATGGGGTCCACGCCGAAGCCCCTGGCAATCCAATGATGGATGGGTTGAGCGATGCAGCCGCCCCTGCAAGCCTGAGTCGTTGCAGACGCATCCTGCTGCTTTGCGGAAGCCGAATGCCCGAAGCTGAGTGCAACTTCAACCGTTTACTCCTTGGGTTGGCACCGTTGCCCAGCGACCGACCGATTGCCGTGCTGGTTGCGCTTGGCAGCACGCCAGGCCTTTCAGCCCTTGGTGCAGAACTCAAGCGCCAAGGGTTTCGATCCAGTCCGCCACCCAGTGATGCCTTGCAGGCAGGGGCCTGCTGGCTGAAGGGTCAAGTCCTTGTCTTATTGGGAACTGGTCAGTTCGAACTCTGGGCTCCATGGGCTGAAGTGGGCATTGCAACCGCTGGAACAGCCACCGAGCAACTTGTAGGGCTGGGCATTCCTGCTCTTTCACTTCCTGGGAAAGGGCCTCAGTTCACCCAAGGATTCGCAAAACGCCAAAGCCGCTTGCTCGGCGGAGCCGTGCGTCCATGTCAGTCGAGCTATGAGCTCAACACACGCCTGAAGCAGCTGCTCGAGGATCCTTCTCTGAGATTGGAAATGGGTCGAAGAGGTCGCCAACGCATGGGCCCTGCCGGTGGCAGTGAAGCCATCGCCAAGCGAGTTCTGATCAAACTGCCGCTCGGCCACAGATACTGAAAGGCAATCGTCCTTCATCCATGTCCGCGATTCAGGACCATGACTACCTCAGGCTCTGCGCGGAACTGGCCACCCAACTTGGCATCAGCCAGTCATCAGCACGCCGCAGAGTTGAACTCGCCGCAAACAAAACAGGCGCCAAAGATTTGACGTCTCGCAAGGAAGTGGCCACAACCCTGCTTGCAGACGTACAAAACGAACGATCAAAGGGAGAACACGATCAGGGGCAAGTCCTCGACCGCTTGCTCGAAGCAGAGCCCCTGGATGAGAAATTCATGCTGGAGGATTGATGTCCAGATCAACAGAACTGCAGAGCGTTGAGGCCATCAATGTTCAAACGTCTGGGTGAAGCGAAAGCGATCGAGATCGGACATCACCGGAATGCAACCAAAGCAACGCTCGGCAAGCTCCCACCGTCCCTCTCGCTGCAACATTTCCTTGAGGCGGTCTCGGGCTGGCAGTAAGTAACGCGCATCGTTAGCCGCATAGGCGAGCTGTGTCTCGCTGAGTTCATCCACACGCCCCCAATCACTACTTTGGGCCTGCTTATCCAGCTCCACCCCCACCAGCTCCATCACCACTTCCTTGAGTCCATGGCGAGGGCTGTAGGTGCGGGCTAATCGGCTCCCCACCTTGGTACAGAAAATGGGATTCACCCTGATGCCCAGACCGGTTGCAAGCGCCGCAACATCAAATCTGGCGAAGTGGAACACTTTCTCAATCGAAGCCTTTTCCATCAACGCTTTAAGACGTGGAGCCTCTGTTTGCCCTAGAGCGATGCGAATGCAGGTCACCTGATCGTCGGCATCACAGATTTGAACCAGGCAGAGACGATCCCGTCCATGAATCAAACCCATCGCTTCCGTATCCACAGCAAGAGCGGTGGCATGGCTGTAGCGCTCCGCCCAGTCCGCATCAAGATCGCCATCAAAAACAGCAAACGTTCGAGGCTGTGCAGAGATGTCAGTCATGGCAACAGAGAAATAGGACCCAGCTCTCCACTTTGACCTCTTGTACGCACGCGGAATGTTTTCCTATTCGCAGCTTGAAAATCAAACCGAGACCGAGCTAGACCAATCTGAGATCAGTCGGCTTTATGCTCCACCGTCGCAACGCCACTCAGAACTGCCTGGCCGATATCGAACATTATTTTCGGCAACCACCGCCACTGTTCTTAGATCTAGAACTTGCGGTGTGCTGGATCCTGGCCTGCCTTCTCCAACACGACAGCTACCCCTCTGGACTGCTCCAGAGACTTCAACGGGAACATCCACAGTTGCGCGTTTCTGAAACCGTTCTGCACCAGGCCGTTGATTTCCTAAAGCAGCAAGAACTGCTCGATTGCTACAGCAAGCGTTGCCCAAGCCGCGGCCGTCCTCGCCGCATGCTCCATCTCCATGATGAAGCCAGAGCTGAAGCTGAGCGCTTGATGGACCCATGGCATCGCTGGCTCCTCGAACATGACCCCGTGACCACCTAGAACAGGTGGATTAAAGACCAAGCGCGGCGGATGCCATCCACACAGACATCCACATTGTTGCTGACTCTGCTGTTAGCCATTGGACTGGTTTTCTTCTTGCGAGCCGCCAGCAAAGACCGCACCACGGTGGTGGAAGTGCACTCGCCGCGGCCCGCACTTGAAGTGATGGAAGGACTTTGCACTTGGCTCGAGAGTCGCGGTTGGACTCGCGATGGCGGCGATGCTGAGCGTTGTTTGCTCGAATATCGCGGGCGCGTGGCCTCAAGCAACCCATTAGCGGTGTTGCTCTCCCTTCTCGGCGGGGTTGGAGCAGGTTGCCTTGGACTCGTACTACGTGAGCTCAACCCGTCGCTTGGATGGTGGCCGGTCTCGCTCATCCTGCTAGGACCTCTCGCCGGTTGGGTTTACAGCCGACGGGCAGCGCGTCAGGAGGGGATCCAAATTCGCTTGATCGAACCAGCACCCCAAGAAGGAAGCACCCTCAGGCTTCGCGCACACCGCGACGAATTAATTGCCCTTGAACTTGCCTTAGGGGAACCGCTGGAACTCGCCAGCGATGGCTCCTTGCTCTCCTCTCCCATCTGAAACCCATGCCACCCATACCGGCCTGGATTCAACGCAAACGGCTCATCATCCCGATCAGCGTCACCCTGCTGTCCATGGTCGCCCTGGTTCTCACTCAGGCGAAAGAGCACAGCCTCTGGATTCAAGACAGCGCCGTTGCAACGTCGGACGGCACCCTTCCAAAGCAACCTGTTTGCCCAGCTCCATCCACCCCTGACCCTTTATTAGGGGCTAGGACCCGTAAGCCTGGCCGCTGGGTGGGTACCGCCCCCTCAGCGAAAGAAGTCCCCATTGTGGTGATGGCGGGTCATGCCGACTCCCAGGGGATGAACAGTGCAGGCACCCCTGGATTTGCAGTTGGAGTGAACAAGCAAGCTCCGATGGATGCACGCATGCGCGACGAGTTGTACTGGAATTTGAAGGTTCAAGCCGCGGTGGTTCTTTTAGGGAAAGCCCGAGCTCTCAATATCAGCAGCTACAACCCACCAGCTCTCACGATCCGGAATGACAACCACCCCAAGACCAACTGGTCACAAGCGAGGGTGCGCTCAGCCAAAGGCGAATACATCCTCGAAATTCATTTCGATGCCTATAGCCCCTATGGATTCGGGTCAGGCTTAATCCCAGCAATCAACAGGCCTCTCAACACGATTGACGAAAGTCTTGGCAAGGCATTTGGACGCTTCCCCAGACTGTTCCGAGGTGGATTAGGCGGACCCCGAAGGGGAATCAGCATTCTCGAAATTGGAATGCTGGAACCACCGCTAGAGCAGAAGCTTCGCAATCCCAACACCCAACGCCAAACGATCGATTGTTTGGCGCTGCGCGTTGTGGATGCGTTGGAGCAGGGCGTCAATCGATCGCCTGATGAGGGCGGCAACGGTCCTCAAGGGTCGGATCCCCAAACCAATCCTGCGGACGGGTGAAGAGGTCTGTGAGTAATTCCTCCCGGGATCCTTCTGGGGCTCGATAGCCGTACTGCCAGCGTGCCATCGGCGGCAGAGACATCAAGATCGATTCAGTACGACCATTGGTCTGCAGTCCAAAAATTGTGCCCCGATCCCACACCAAATTGAATTCCACATAGCGGCCACGTCGGTAGAGCTGAAATTGACGCTCCCTCTCTCCATAGGGGAGCGGATTGCGCTTCTCCACAATCGGCGTGAAAGCGGGTAAGAAAGCTTGTCCACAAGCGCGCGCCAGATCGTGCAGCTGATTCCAACCAAGGCGACATGACCCAATTTCTGCGGCTTGTCGCGCCGCAGGTCCCTCTGAATCCTGCCCCCGATACAAGCGACCACTGCCATCTTGGTAGTCATAAAAAATCCCGCCGATGCCTCTTGTTTCCTTGCGGTGCTTCAAGAAAAAATATTCATCACACCAAGGCTTAAACACGGCGTAGAGCTTGGGATCGATGGAATCACAGGCGCGCTTGTGCTCTCGATGGAAGTGTCGGGCATCCTCAAGAAACGGATAAAAAGGTGTGAGATCGGCACCACCTCCAAACCACCAAACGGGGCCAGCCTCGAAGTAGCGATAGTTCAAGTGAACGGTCGGAATGAAGGGATTGCGCGGATGCAACACCATCGACGTTCCCGTTGCGAACCAGGGATGCCCTTTGGCGTCAGGACGCTGTTTCAGGATCGACGGTGGCAATTCTTTGCCGTGAACCTCAGAAAAATTCACCCCTCCCTGTTCAAACACCCGCCCTTCGGTCATCACCCTCGAGCGCCCACCACCTCCTTCGGGACGATCCCAACTCTCTTCCTGGAAATGGGCACCTCCATCCAGTTGCTCAAGACCAGCGCAAATGTCATTTTGGAGGCCCTGCACCAACGCCCGGGCTCGCGTACGAGAATCGGAAGGTGGTCGCTCCCCCGTGGCATCCGAAGAGAGCAAGATCTTGCCCTTGAGGCGCTTGAGTAAAGAGCGAACCATGAATTAGCGATAAACGATCCAACGACCATTTCAGCCTGACATCGGTCCCGACAAGCATGTGTGAAGGACTGTTATGGGCAGCGCCCCTAGGATCCATTCCAACGCAACAGATGCATGGCAATAGCAGAACAGGCAGATGAGTTGCTTAAAGGGATTGTGGATGCAGGCAGCAACCGGTCTGTTGTGGATCTCGGCTGGCTAGATCGCGTACGTGTTGATCCACCCCGGGCGGTGCTCCGTCTCAACCTCCCTAGCTTTGCCCAAGGTCAACGGGACCGCATCGTCGCTGAGGCACGAGAACGCCTTTTAGCCCTTGAAACCATTCAGGACGTCCAAATTGAATTGGGCAACCCACCTTCTCAAGGTGGAATTGGTCAAGCCGGCCATGGCCAAGCGGCCGAACGCCAGACCATCCCTGGTGTCAAACATGTGATTGCCGTCAGCAGCGGCAAAGGAGGGGTCGGCAAAAGCACTGTGGCGGTCAATCTTGCTTGCTCACTGGCAAAACAGGGACTTCGTGTTGGATTGCTCGATGCTGATATTTACGGGCCTAACGCCCCGATCATGCTTGGCGTTGCCGATCAAAGCCCTGAGGTCAGTGGCTCTGGTGACGATCAGCGGATGATCCCCCTGGAAAGCTGTGGGGTCGCCGTGGTCTCGATGGGGTTGTTGATCGAAGAAAACCAACCAGTGATTTGGCGAGGACCGATGCTGAACGGGATTATTCGACAGTTTCTCTATCAAGTGGACTGGAGCGAGCGTGATGTCCTGATCGTGGATCTTCCTCCCGGAACTGGCGATGCCCAGCTTTCCCTGGCCCAGGCAGTGCCGATGGCTGGAGTGGTGATCGTGACCACACCACAAAAAGTGGCTTTGCAAGATGCCAGGCGTGGCTTGGCCATGTTTCTTCAGTTGGGCGTCCCGGTTCTTGGCGTCGTCGAAAATATGAGCGCCTTCATCCCACCAGATCAACCCGACAAGAGCTACGCCCTATTTGGATCCGGAGGCGGGCAAACATTGGCGCAAGCCTTCGACGTTCCCCTTTTGGCCCAGATTCCGATGGAAATGGCCGTTCAAGAGGGAGGCGATCAAGGCCGTCCCATCTGCATCAGCCATCCGGACTCCGCAAGTGCGCAAGCTTTTAAAGAGCTGGCCGAGTCAGTTCGCAACAGCCTTCAAGTGATTAGCTGAGCATGAAAATTGGCCCGATGAGTCGTGAACACAGCCTGTTCGCACTCAACCGGCGACGCAAAGGCTGGCGACTCAAGGAACCGGTGTTGTGGGGTATCCCCCTCGCCATGGTCATGGTGGCGGGTCTCTTAATCGCAAGCACCCAGCGCCAAGCGGATTACGCCGACTGGTATCACCACTGGATCACGGCCGCTGTCGGAGTTGTAATTGCTCTGGTGACAGCCAGGCTTCCATTGCTGCGGTTGAAACCACTGCTACTTCCGATTTATGCCCTCACGGTGACCAGCCTTGTCGCCGTTCGCCTAATCGGTACCACTGCGCTGGGCGCTCAACGCTGGATCAGCATCGGACCGTTCAATATCCAACCTTCGGAATTCGCAAAATTGTCGGCCATTCTTTTGCTGGCGGCAGTGCTCGATCGGCACCCTGTCGAAAGACCCGTCGATCTGCTGCGTCCGTTAGGGATCATCTCGATTCCATGGCTGCTGGTGTTCATCCAGCCCGACCTCGGAACATCGCTTGTTTTTGGAGCGCTACTGCTCACGATGCTCTATTGGTCGGGCATGCCAATTGAGTGGCTCGTGCTGCTGCTTTCACCGCTGGCTACAGCCTTGCTCGCGGGACTGTTTCCCTGGGGACTGGCTGCCTGGATCCCGTTAACGATGATCATTGCCTACCGATCGTTGCCATGGAAACGGGTGGCGCTTGCAATGGTGATGATCATGCAATCTGCTGCCGCCCTCGTCACGCCTTGGATGTGGATGCACGGCTTGCAGGACTATCAGCGTGATCGCCTAGTGCTGTTTCTTGACCCAGCAAAAGATCCCCTCGGAGGCGGCTACCACCTGCTGCAAAGCACAGTTGGAATTGGATCTGGAGGCTTGTTCGGGATGGGGCTCCTACAAGGGCAACTCACTAAATTGCGCTTTATTCCTGAACAGCACACCGACTTCATCTTCAGTGCTCTTGGAGAAGAGACTGGATTCTTAGGAACGATTTTGGTTGTTATCGGATTTGCACTCTTGATGGGGCGCCTGCTTCAGGTTGCCGGGCAAAGCCGTTCTGATTTCGAATCGCTCGTGGTGATTGGCGTCGCCACCATGCTGATGTTTCAAGTTGTCGTGAACATCTTCATGACCATTGGCCTTGGCCCTGTGACTGGCATCCCCCTCCCTTTTATGAGTTATGGCCGAAGCGCAATGGTCGTGAATTTCTTGGCCCTAGGACTGTGTCTTTCGGTATCGAGTCGCTCCAAACGGTCCCTGAACCGATGAGCCAGTGATGTTGCTCCAGAGCATTCACCAACAGATGGCTCAGGGAGTGAGCACCGGATGCTCCGATGACTCGACGGCGCGACGCATGTGGTGGGCTGCGTTGGAAACCCTTCAGGAAACCCTCCTCCAGAACGAAGAAGCACCAGCTGGAGTTTGGCTTGCGGCCCCCCTACCAGCGCTCTATTCACCCCAACTCCTGAGCAGCCTGCAGGGGTGGGTCTGGGCGCCTCAGGCACTCGGAGCTCTGACATCGCCAACCACAAGCCTCCTCCCTCCAGACCTCTCAAGAGCTCGCCAGGGCAATGGAGGAGCAACCCACTCGTTGCACGCATCGACCTTCAGGCGCTTACCGCTTCACGAGGACGACAGCCATGACCCGCTCTTAGTTGTCATCACAGCCAAAGTTCAAATCGCACTAGCCCTTTATGGAGGAGCAAGCCAACGGCAGCTGCTCATGCGCAGCGAGCCTGAAACCCTTGGCAGCGTGCTTGGCCTGATTGAGCAGAGACTGCAACGGGATGCCCCCGATCAAGCACTGGCTCTTCATCAAGCCCTCGAGGCGCTTGGCCCTCTTGAAAGCAGCAGTGCCCTAGGCCAAACGTTCTGGCCAAGCCTGGCAGTGCGACTCGCAAGCATGGCACCCACCGTGACATTGCAAGCGTCGACATCAGCTCCCACCCTGAACAATCAGCAGCCACAAACGACGAGTGAACAGGTCTCGGCGGCAAACAAGGCCGATGAAGAGTTGTCCTTGCTTGAGGCAATCGCCCACGAAGTACGGACACCTCTCTCGACGATTCGCACCCTGATCCGATCTTTGCTGCGGCGCAGTGACTTGCCCGAGACCGCCATCAAGCGCCTTCAAATGATCGATACCGAATGCAGCGAACAAATTGACCGGTTCGGCCTGATCTTTCAGGCGGCAGAACTCCAGCGGCAGCCAGAGGGTCCCTCTGTTCTGGCTCAAACTGATCTAGGCAGAATGATCAGTCTGTTGACGCCCTCGTGGGAACAGCAGCTACAGCGGCGGGGCATTGAGCTGAGCCTTTCGATTGCCAGCAACCTTCCTTCAGTCCTGAGTGATCCAAGTCGCCTGGAACCGATGCTGGGGGGCCTGGTGGATCGTTGCAGTCGAGGACTGCCCAGTGGAAGCCAGCTCGTGCTCACCCTTCAACCCGCTGGAGCTCGTCTCAAGCTGCAATTGCACGGTCAGAGTCCTGCAGAGCGTGGAGAGGGCGCCGCCAGTCCAGAACCAATCGCCCAGCTTGGGCCAGTGCTGAGCTGGAATCCAGACACTGGAAGCTTGCAGCTCAGTCAGACCGCGACCCGGCGCTTACTCGCCCGGTTAGGAGGGCGACTCACCCAGCGACGAGATCGCGGTTTGACCGTGTTTTTCCCGTTAGCACCGCATTGTTGACGGGTGTGAAGTTTCCAGGTCAGAAGGACGATCAGGACCGAACCGCGATGCTAATTTTTTGTCATCACGGCATGCCGAATTTCGAGGTCAGCTATGACAGCATCCGCCCTAACCGGTCAGCTTCCCCAGTACATCGGCAGCACCGGCGGCCTGCTCAATTCCGCTGAAACGGAAGAGAAGTACGCCATCACCTGGACCAGCAAGAGCGAGCAAGCCTTCGAACTCCCAACAGGCGGAGCCGCGATGATGTCTTCTGGCGAAAACATCATGTATTTCGCCCGTAAGGAACAGTGCTTGGCCTTGGGCACCCAACTCCGCACCAAATTCAAGCCTCGGATCGAGGATTTCAAGATCTATCGGATCTTCCCTGGTGGCGACACCGAGTTCCTTCATCCATTGGATGGCGTCTTCTCTGAGAAAGTGAACGAGGGACGGCCAATGGTTGGACACAACCCCAGGAGAATCGGAGCGAACCCCAATCCCGCGAACATCAAGTTCAGCGGCCGCAACACGTTCGATTCCTGATCAGCGTTCGGCCATGATGCCCAGCGGTCGGTTGCAACAATCTCCTCATGCTCAGCCCCGACCGCTCCGCCTTTTTTGAAGCCGCCAGCTGCGGGGCAACGTTTATTCCCGTAGCCCATAGCTGGCCCGCTGATCTAGAAACCCCTCTCACTACCTGGCTCAAGGTCGGAGAAGGCCACCCCCCAGGGGTCTTACTTGAATCCGTCGAAGGTGGCGAGAACCTTGGACGTTGGAGTGTGATTGCCTGTGATCCTTTGTGGACACTTTCAGCCAGAGGAGACGTTCTGACGCGCCGCTGGCGAGATGGCCACAAAGAGAGCTTTCAAGGCAATCCCCTAGAGGTGCTTCGTGAATGCACGAATGCCTACAAGCCCGTCTCTCTTCCAGGCCTGCCACCCCTTGGGCAGTTGTACGGGATGTGGGGATATGAGCTCATCCGTTGGATCGAACCCAGCGTTCCCGTACATCAAGCCGACGAGAACGCTCCCCCCGACGGCGTTTGGATGTTGATGGACAGCATCTTGATCATCGATCAAGTGAAGCGTTTGATCACGGCAGTGGCTTATGGAGATTTGAGCGATACCAGGGCCGCGGCCAAAACCGCAGATCAAGCCTGGGATGGAGCTATGGGTCGAATCCATGGGCTTGAAAACCGCATGGCATTACCTCTACCCCAGGTGCGTCCTCTGCGCTGGAAGCCTGCGGCGAGGCCTACACCAGAAACACAAAGCAATCGATCTCCTGAGAATTATCAACAAGCCGTCGCCACGGCCCAAGAACACATCGCCGCAGGAGACGCCTTCCAGCTCGTGATCAGCCAACGGCTAGAAACACGCGTCTCGCAGCCCCCCTTAGATGTCTACCGGAGCTTGAGGATGGTCAATCCATCCCCTTACATGGCCTTTTTTGATTTCGGAGATTGGTACCTGATCGGTTCAAGCCCTGAAGTCATGGTCAAAGCAGAGCCAGACCAGGGAGGCATTCGTGCCAGCCTGAGGCCCATCGCCGGCACGCGCCCTCGCGGGCGCAATGAACTGGAAGATCGGAATTTTGAAGTCGATCTGCTTGCTGATCCCAAAGAACGAGCTGAACACGTGATGTTGGTTGACCTTGGCCGGAATGACTTAGGCCGGGTTTGCGCCGCTGGCACGGTTGAGGTCAAGGAGCTGATGGTGATCGAGCGCTACTCCCACGTAATGCACATCGTGAGCCAAGTTGAAGGACGCTTGGCTCACGGACGAGACATCTGGGACTTACTGATGGCCTCATTCCCGGCGGGAACAGTGAGTGGCGCTCCAAAAATCAGGGCCATGCAGCTGATTCATCAGCTAGAGCCCGATGCTCGTGGGCCTTACTCCGGCGTCTACGGTTCTGTAGATCTAGCCGGCGCTCTCAACACGGCCATCACCATTCGCACGATGGTGGTCCGTCCTCACCCTGAGGGGGGTTGGAACATTCAAGTGCAAGCCGGCGCTGGCGTCGTAGCCGATTCCGACCCCGCTTCTGAGTACCAAGAAACCCTGAACAAGGCCCGCGCCATGCTCACCGCTCTCGCTTGCCTTGAGGATGCGAAGTCATGATCCAAAAGCTCAGACTCAAAGGGTTTGAAGTGGAATTGTTCACCGGTCGGAGCACCGGAGAAAACGTTGGTGTAGCCGAGCTGGTCAAGCAGGATCTCACTGAATTCTGCGTTGAGCCAGACCACCGCAATTTGGAATACATCACAGAGCCTGAATCCGATTACAAAAAACTCAAAGAAGCCCTTCTGGCCCCGCGCCGGCGCCTAAGGACATGGCTTGCAGAACGTGATCTCACCTTGCTCCCAGGCAGCACTCTCACCTTGGGAGATGCCACGCGATTTGAACGATCCAATCCAAACGACCCGTATCACGACCTCATCGAAGCCACCTACGGCACCACGGTCGTCACAGCCAGCATCCATATCAACTTGGGGATCAGTGAAACGGCCGATTTATTTCCCGCTCTTCGGCTTGTGCGTTGTGAAGCAGCCCTTCTGCTTGCCCTGAGCGCTAGTTCACCCTTTCTCAACCGCCAGATCACCGGCGCCCACTCACAGCGTTGGCTGCAATTCCCCCTCACTCCCAAACAAGTTCCTTTGTTTCGCGATTTAGAGCATTTCGTGGAATGGACTGACACCCAGCTGGTGGAGGGGCGCATGCACAACGTGCGTCATCTGTGGACGTCCGTCCGTCCCAATGGTCCACAGCGGCCTTTTGACCTCAACCGGCTCGAGCTACGGATCTGCGATTTGGTCACCAATCCAGATCTGCTGCTGGCCATTACAGCCCTAATGGAACTGCGCGTGCTGATGTTGCTTCGGGAGCCCGATCAACTCGACCCCTTCAAGGCAAGTGACCTAAGCGCCGACCAGCTCATGGTGCTTAGTGATCGCAATGACGCCGCTGCCGCTAGGCATAGCCTCGATGCGCAGTTGCATGACTGGCGTGATGGTAGCCAACGGTTATGTCGCGACTGGCTGAAGGACATGATCAATACCGTGATGCCCTTAGCGCATGAGCTTGAGCTTGCGTCCTGCCTGCTCCCTCTCGAATCCGTCCTTGCGGAAGGGAATCAAGCCATGCGTTGGCTCAAAGGAATCGAAAATGGACGCAGCCTTGAAGAGGAATTCCGTACTGGAATTCTCGAGATGGAACAGGAAGAACAACCGGTCGACAGATCCCTGGCTGACGCTTTGGGATGATCATGACTCCATCTGATAGCGGTTTCCCATCGATGCATTCGTCCTCAGCCCTGATTCCTGAGAGCACACAGCCCAGGGCTGATGGCAACGAAGCAGGCGGTGGTCAGCTCCTGCAGCAACGCCTTGCTCTTGTTGAAGACCTATGGCGAACCGTTCTGCGCAGCGAATGTCCATCGGAGCAGGCCGAGCGACTCCTGCGCATGAAGCAGCTCAGTGATCCGGTTCTTCCTGGCGAGCATCCAGCTGGAACCGATGCGCTGATTGATCTCATTAAGGAGATGGATCTTGCCGAGGCAATCACTGCCGCAAGAGCATTTTCGTTGTATTTCCAGCTTGTCAACATCCTGGAACAACGCATCGAAGAGGACACCTACCTCGAGAGCATTAATCGATCCCAGGACCAGCCAGAGCAATTCGATCCATTTGCTCCACCTCTAGCCACCCAGACCGAACCGGCAACATTTAGAGAATTATTTGAGCGCCTGAGACGACTCAATGTTCCCCCAGCCAAGCTTGAAGCCCTGCTCCAAGAACTTGATATCCGTTTGGTTTTTACAGCCCACCCCACGGAGATCGTGCGGCATACCGTGCGCCATAAGCAGCGACGAGTTGCCAATCTTCTTCAGCAACTTGAGACTCAGCCACTGACTCACTCAGGTTCTACAGACAGCGTGCGACTTCAGCTTGAAGAAGAGATAAGGCTTTGGTGGAGAACCGATGAGCTCCATCAGTTCAAGCCATCGGTGCTGGATGAAGTGGACTACGCCCTCCATTATTTCCAGCAGGTTCTGTTTAATGCCATGCCGCAGCTGCGGCGCCGGATCGTCGCGTCTCTTGCTGCCAGCTATCCAGACGTCAGGGTTCCTTCTTCTTCGTTTTGCACGTTTGGATCATGGGTGGGGTCCGACAGAGATGGGAACCCATCCGTCACCACTGAAATTACTTGGCGTACAGCCTGTTATCAACGCCAATTAATGCTTGAGCGGTACGTCAGTGCCGTGCAACACCTTCGCAATCAACTCAGCATTTCCATGCAATGGAGCCAGGTGAGTGCTCCACTGCTCGAATCCTTGGAAATGGACCGACTGCGCTTCCCTGATGTCTACGAGGAGCGCGCCACCCGATACCGGCTTGAGCCTTATCGGCTCAAGCTCAGCTTCGTGCTTGAGCGCCTACGTCTCACGCAGTTGCGCAACCAGCAACTGGCTGATGCGGGCTGGCGAACCCCACCGGAAGGGTTGCCATCCTTTACTCCAGGCAACGCCCCCGGAGATGCTCTCCACTACGGCTCGATTGCTGAGTTCCGCAGCGAACTTGAACTGATCCGCACAAGCTTGGTCAATACAGATCTGAGCTGTGAACCCCTCGACACCCTGCTCACGCAGGTGCACATCTTCGCGTTTTCACTGGCAGGTCTCGACATCCGGCAAGAGAGCACTCGACACAGTGATGCTCTCGACGAACTAAGCCGGTATATCAATCCAGATCGTGCCTACGGAGAAATGGACGAGGCGGAGCGTGTGGCCTGGTTGATGGAGGAATTGCAAACGCGACGTCCCTTGATTCCACCGGCTGTTAGGTGGTCTGCGGCCACAGCCGAGACGGTGGACGTATTCCGGATGCTGCACCGTTTACAGGATGAATTCGGCAGCCGTATTTGCGGAACCTACGTGATCTCGATGAGTCACAGCGTCTCCGATCTACTCGAGGTGCTTCTGCTCGCAAAAGAAGCGGGATTGGTTGATCCTTCCGCGCGCCATTCCGACCTCCTTGTCGTCCCACTGTTCGAGACCGTTGAAGATCTCCAGAGGGCTCCTGAGGTAATGGAGCAACTGTTCCAGACTCCTCTCTATCGAGATTTGCTTCCACAGGTCGGCACCCAGGGGCTGCTTCTACAGGAGCTCATGCTCGGTTACTCCGATAGCAATAAGGATTCAGGTTTTCTCTCCAGCAACTGGGAGATTCATCAAGCCCAGATCGCCTTGCAAGACTTGGCCTCTCGTCAGGGCATTGCCCTACGTCTATTCCACGGACGTGGTGGGTCTGTCGGGCGTGGTGGCGGCCCTGCCTACCAAGCGATCTTGGCTCAGCCAAGTGGCACGTTGCAGGGACGCATCAAAATTACGGAGCAGGGCGAAGTCCTGGCCTCGAAGTACAGCTTGCCAGAGCTGGCCTTGTACAACCTGGAGACAGTCACCACCGCAGTTGTCCAAAACAGCCTGGTGACCAACCAACTCGATGCAACACCGAGCTGGAATGAATTGATGTCCCGGGTCGCCAAGAGCTCACGCCGCCATTACAGAGCCTTGGTGCATGACAACCCTGATCTTGTGGCCTTTTTCCAACAGGTCACTCCCATCGAGGAAATCAGCAAACTGCAGATTTCCAGTCGCCCCGCACGAAGGAAAACAGGCGCTCGTGATCTTTCTAGCCTGAGAGCCATTCCCTGGGTGTTCGGCTGGACCCAGAGCCGTTTTTTACTCCCGAGCTGGTTTGGGGTTGGTTCGGCCCTAAGTGAAGAGCTGGAGGCGGATCCAGACCAACTCACGTTGTTACGCACCTTGCATCAGCGCTGGCCTTTCTTCCGCATGCTGATCTCCAAAGTGGAGATGACCCTCTCCAAGGTGGATCTCGATTTGGCGCGTCATTACGTGACCAGTTTGGGCAGTGCTGAGAACTACGAAGCCTTTGAACAGATTTACGCGACGGTGGCCGAGGAATATGCACGAACGAAGGGGCTTGTGTTGGCCATCACAGGCCATGAGAGGCTTCTTGATGCCGATCCTGCCCTGCAGCTCTCGGTTGATCTACGCAATCGCACGATCGTTCCGCTTGGTTTTCTTCAAGTTGCGTTGTTGCGCCGACTTAGAGATCAAAACCGTCAACCACCCATGAGTGAATCGCCCAGCAGCGAGGGAGACGGACGCACATATAGCCGCAGCGAGCTCCTGCGCGGTGCACTACTAACCATCAACGGCATCGCTGCAGGCATGCGCAATACAGGCTGAGTGTCACCGCTTCCATTCCGGCAGCAGACCGCTGCACCACGACTGCCTGCCCATTACCGGCTGCAGACTGAGCCCCATCCGAGCGGTGAGGCGATCAATGTGCTGCTGATCTCCTGTGGTGAGCCCGCTCATCCCGAGGAGCGTTGGTCCTTGGCTCTCAGTCGCAGCCTCTGGCAAGTCAGCATCATCGACGAGCGCGATCAAACGCTGGTTGGCTTCATTCGAGCCACAAGCGACCTGGCCTTGAATGCCAATCTCTGGAACCTCGCCGCCTGTCCTGGCGACGACCAGAACGTGCTACTTAACGCCTTGGTGTATCACGCCCTTGCACGCTTAAAAAAAGAATTGCCAGGGTGCAGCATCTCAATCTCCGCACCCGCAATTGCACTTGAGGGATTGAAAAAACAAGGTTTCATCCTTGACCCTGGCGGGATTCGCGCCATGGGCTTAAGGCTCCGATGAAGGCTGGAGCCTGAGCTGTCACGAGCATGGAGGGACTCGAACCCCCGACCCTCAGAACCGGAATCTGATGCTCTATCCAACTGAGCTACATGCCCCTGCGGCTGCCGCAACAGCTGCCGGTATTGATCGGCAAATTCAGCCGATCCAAGTACCTTAGCGACACGACGCATTTGGACCAATTCGGCTTCTCCAGCTTCAACTGCAGGGCTTTCGCAACCACAGCAACCTGCAGCTGGAGATCGAAGCACCACGACTCCTAGTGATCGGTAGCAACGGTGTTGGCAAGTCAAACCTGCTGGAATCCGTGGAGCTCCTCGGAAGCCTGCGCTCACACCGTTCCAGTCAGGACGGAGATCTCATCCATTGGGACGCAAGCCGTGCACTGCTGAGGGCAACCTGCGCAGACCAGCAGATCCTTGAACTTGAACTGCGTCGCCGCGGCGGACGCCAAGCGAAGCGCAATGGGAAACCACTGCAACGACAGCTGGACTTAATTGGTCCTCTGCGCTGCGTGGGCTTCAGCGCTCTTGACCTGCATCTCGTGAGAGGCGAGCCAGCTCTGCGCCGCCAGTGGCTTGATCGTGTTGTCCTTCAACTGGAGCCTGTTTACGCCGACCTCATCAGTCGCTACGGGCGCTTATTAAGGCAACGCGCACAGTTTTGGCGTCGGGGAGGTCTGTCCACCGGCATGGAACCTCAGGCGCTCCTCGAAAGCTTTGATAGCCAAATGGCTTTAGTGAGCACGCGTATTCATCGCAGGCGTCTCCGAGCCCTTGCCCGTTTAGAGCCCCTAGCCGCTGTGTGGCAAGACAGGCTGAGTGAGGGACGTGAGCATCTCCAGCTGTGCTACATCCCCGGCAGTGCATTGATCGGAAACGAGAATGAGGAATCCTGGCGGCTTGCGATCGAGCAACAGCTCAGAGAACAACGCATCGAAGAAGAACGTTTAGGAAGCTGCCGGGTAGGTCCTCATCGCGACGAAATCGAAATGCGGATTAATGGAACTGCTGCAAGACGATTCGGCTCCTCTGGCCAACAACGCACCCTGGTGCTGGCCTTGAAGATGGCGGAGTTACAACTGGTCAGTGAACTCTGCGGCGAACCCCCTCTTCTTCTGCTCGATGATGTATTGGCAGAACTCGATCCCACAAGGCAACTTGCCCTCTTAGAGGCCGTTGGCAAAAACCATCAATGCCTTGTCAGTGCCACCCATCTCGACGCATTTGAAGGTGGCTGGCGTGAGCAGTCGCAGATTCTCGATGCCGACAGCTTGAGATCACAGTCCGTATCGCGGTAGGGTCGCGGGCCATTTACATGAAGATCTTGATGGAGCAGTCCTTGTCCAGCCTGCACCCAAACCCGGGATGGGCGACTACAGAGCGCGCGAAAGACCTCAGCTCCGGCGCGGCCAACAGCTGCGTGACTAAGAGCAGTGCAACCGACACCAGTGCAACCGACATGATTGGGAAACACTGCATTCTCGAGCTCTATGACTGCGATCCTTCGAAGCTCGACGACGAAACTTTTCTAAGACACACCATCACGACAGCAGCCCAACGTGCTGGTGCAACTCTGCTCAACCTGATCACCCACCGCTTCGAACCCCAAGGGGTGACAGGTCTGGCGCTTCTGGCTGAATCCCACATCTCCATCCACACCTGGCCTGAAAACGGATACGCAGCCGTGGATGTTTTCACCTGTGGCAATCACACCATGCCGGAGAAAGCCTGTGAGGTGCTGTGCGAAGAATTAGCAGCTGGTCGTCATTCACTGCGCAGCTTCTTACGGGAGACACCGGCAGCGCTTGGAACAACCGAGCGCATGCCGGCCATTCCGATCGCTGCCTAAGTGCAGGACCTCAGTTCAGAGGTGGTTGTAAGACGCCGCCTCTTTGGCGAGCAGATTGCTCGTAAGCGGATGTTTTTGAAAATGTGCAATGGCTTGCCGGATGTCCTCGAGAAGCAGGTCAGCCATGTCGCGAGTGAAATCTCGCTTCACCAAGATCCTCTGGAATGCCGTTGAATCAAGTTCGCCCGTAAAGGGATAGGCAGGCACCTGCCACCCCCGCATCCGTAACCGATCGGCGAAGTCGTACAGGTTGAAGCCATGCTTCGGATTCTCATCGAGAGTCCAAACCACGGTAGGAATGCCCTGGTCAGGGGCACCGTCATGGATGATTTTGAAAAGATCCATCTCCCGTAATTTGTCTGCAAAATACTGAGCATTTGCATGACTGGCCATGTGGAGCATGCGATAGCCCTCTCGACCTAAACGCACAAACTCGTGATATTGAGCAATCACCTGACCTGCAGGCCTTGAAAAATTGATCTGGAATGTCGGCATGTCTCCACCTAGATAGGTCACGTGAAAGACAAGCTCGTCAGGAAGATCCTCCTGGCTGCGCCAGAGCACCCAGCCAACGCCAAGGGGTGCTAAACCAAATTTATGGCCTGAAGCATTAATCGATTTCACCCGTTCCAAGCGAAAGTCCCATAAGGGGAGATCGGGTGCACAGAACGGAGCAAGGAAACCACCACTTGCCGCATCTACGTGAATTGGCACATCAAGACCTGTACGAGCCTGAAGATCATCCAAAGCATTGCTGATGGACTCAATGTCTTCATAAAGACCGTGATACGTCACCCCAAGCGTGGGTACAACAAAAATCGTGTTCTCATCCACAGCCTCAAGAACACGCTCAGGGCTAATGCACAACTCGCCGGTAAGCATCTCTAATTCACGCATTTCAATATCCCAATAACGCGCAAACTTCTTCCAGCAGATCTGCACACTTCCGCACACCATGTTGGGCTTATCGGTTGGCAAGCCTGCAGCCTCGCGACGTTTGCGCCAACGCCACTTCGCGGCCATCCCTCCAAGCATTGCGGCTTCACTACTGCCAATGGTGGAGCATCCAACTGCGGCGCCAGGGGCATTCCACAAGTCGGCCATCATCGAAACACAACGACTCTCAAGCTCAGCCGTCTGAGGATATTCATCTTTATCGATCAGATTTTTGTCCACTCCCAGAGCCATCAACTCCATCGCACTTTCCGCTTGATAGGTCTGACAAAATGTGGCTAAGTTCTGCTTGCTATTTCCATCGAGTAGCAACTCTTCTTTCAAAAGTTGCAATGTGGAATTTCCTTCGCGCCCAACTCCAGGGAAATGATGCTTTGGCAGAGGAGAGAGCATGGCATCAACCATCGCCTGCTCCTCACTGTCATGGAGATGATGACGGGATTGATGCAGTGCCACAAGACAGGATTCATCTTGATAAAAACTATTCAGAGCGGGCTACCAGCGCCACAGTCGTAACGAAGTGGATGTTTGATCGAACGTCTAAACGCGATTGAGCTTGCCGCTCACCAGCCCCTCCACATCCACACTCACCGAAGTGAAACCTTGACTGAGAAGGGTTTTCACCAGCTCACGTCTCAGTAAAGGCTGCAAAAGATCGGCAATTCGCTCTTCTGGAACCTCCACCCGAGCCGCCAGTCCGTGGCTACGAACCCGAACCTGATCGAAGCCATGCTGAATCAACCAGGCCTCTGCCTGTCCCACCCGCTGAAGGCGTTCGCTGCTGATTGATTCTCCGTAGGGGAAACGGGAGGCAAGGCAAGGCTGCGCAGGCTTATCCCACCAAGGGAAACCAAGCGCCCAAGACAAGCGGCGAACGGTCTCCTTCCTGATGCCAAGTTCAGCCAGAGGAGAGCGCACACCAGCTTCCTTCGCCGCCGTAATACCAGGACGATGATCACCTAGATCATCGTGATTGACCCCATCAAGAACGAGGGCGCCGTTTGCTTCAGCAGCAATCGGAGCGAGATGGCGGTGCAACTCTCGCTTGCAGGCATAGCAACGATCCTGAGGATTACTGGTGTAACTCGGATCCTGAAGTTCAAGGGTGGACACCTCCTGATGCCGCATCCCAAGCCAGGCCGCCTGCTGGCGCGCTTCCACCAGGAGATGGGGCGCTAGAGAGGGCGAAACTCCGGTAATAGCTAAGGCCTGTTCACCAAGCTGCTCATGGGCAATCGCAGCAACGAGGCTGCTGTCAACACCACCCGAATAGGCCACACAAACGTGCCTCTGAGCCGCCAGGGAATCACGCAATCGCTTCAAGACGTCACATTCCAGCTCTGACAAAGATTCGAGCTGGCGGAACATCACGTTGGTCACTGCCTTCGCTTCAAATCTCTGTATGCTCCCAGCGTAAGAAGACTCATCCCTTTGCCGCCAATGGATGCAGTCTCATCCGGTACGTCTCAAGCCAACCGTGCTCGCAGCAACCGCGGCGTCGGAATCGTCACAGCTGCTGATAGCCGCGAGCGAAGCCTTGGCCAACTTCACGTGTATGACGGCGAGGGCAAAGGCAAAAGCCAAGCAGCCCTGGGTGTTGTGCTGCGCACCATTGGGCTTGGGATCTGCGAGCAAAGGCGCACCAGGGTTCTACTGCTTCGATTTTTGAAAGGACCAGGGCGGGCTTACGACGAAGACGCAGCTATCGAAGCTCTGCAACAGGGTTTTCCCCACTTAATTGATCAGGTTCGAACAGGCCGGGGCGACTATTTCACTGTGGACGAGGTCACACGCTTCGACCTACAGGAAGCCCAACGGGGCTGGGACATAGCGAAAGGCGCCATTGCAAGCGCTTTGTACTCCGTTGTCGTTCTCGATGAACTCAATCCAGTGTTAGATCTCGGGTTGCTTGAAACCGAAGATGTGATTCGGTCGCTGAAGAGCCGACCGGAAGGCATGGAAATCATCGTCACCGGGCGTGGCGCTCCGCGTCCGTTAGTGAAGATTGCAGATCTGCACTCTGAGATGCGCGCTCATAGACGCCCCGAGGTGAATAACAGTGCAGCTCTGTCGTTTGTCACGGCAGGCGGCATTGAGATTTACACCGGTGAAGGGAAAGGAAAATCCACCAGTGCCCTTGGCAAAGCCCTGCAAGCGATCGGCAGAGGAATCAGTCAGGACAAAAGCCATCGCGTTCTGATCCTCCAGTGGCTCAAGGGAGGAAGCGGGTACACCGAAGACGCCGCAATCGCAGCGTTGCGTGAAAGTTATCCCCATTTAGTAGATCACCTGCGGTCAGGGCGTGACGCCATCGTTTGGCGTGGCCAGCAACAACCCATCGACTACGTGGAAGCGGAACGCGCTTGGGAAATTGCGAGAGCTGCGATCGCGAGTGGGCTCTACAAAACCGTGATTCTCGATGAGTTGAACCCCACAGTGGATCTCGAGCTTTTACCGGTTGAACCCATCGTTCAGGCCTTGCTCCGTAAGCCAACTGAAACGGAGGTGATCATTACCGGCCGTTGCAAACACCAGCCGGCCTATTTCGACCTTGCAAGCGTCCATTCAGAAATGGTATGCCACAAGCACTACGCCGAGCAAGGCGTTGATCTCAAACGCGGTGTTGACTACTAATTCTTGCTCTCAATAGCGCGGAACGGAAGGGTCAATCTCCTCTGACCAGGCATCAATCCCGCCCTGCACGTTGACCGCATCGACGCCGTGGCTGGCCAGAACGTCCACCGCCTTGGCCGAACGCCCTCCAAGTTTGCAATGCACATAAACCGTTCGGCTCGCTGCGATGGCCTTGATGCGCGCGATCACCTCCTCACTATCAAGAGTGGCCAAGGGGATCAATTCAGAGCCAGCGATTACAGCGACCTCCGCTTCTGCAGGGTTACGAACATCGATCAAAGCCAAATCATCTCCTTGATCGAAAATCGCTTTGAGCTCCACCACAGAAATGCTTTTCATCGTCTTTAACTTCCCCCCGGAGATCGAGCCTCCGGCCGTGCAGAACGCTTCGTAGTCAATCAGCTTGTGGATTGGGGCGCGACTTGGCCTTCGTTTCAACGTGAGCTCTCGAAAACGCATCGACAAGCCATCAACTAACAGCAAGCGACCATCAAGAGGAGTACCAATTCCGGTGATCAGTTTGATGACCTCAGCGGCCTGAATTAGGCCAATTAAGCCAGGCATCACCCCTATCACTCCACCATCAGCGCAGGAGGGTACAAGCCCTTGCGGCGGTGGCTCCGGCACCAGGTCTCGATAATCGGGTGACTGACTCCCCAGATTGAACACACTGACCTGACCTTCGAAGCGCTGGACTGAGCCGTAGACAAACGGTCGCTGTGTCAAGACGCAAGCGTCATTAATCAAATAACGACTGGCGAAATTATCCGTTCCGTCAACCACCACGTCATACGCAGCAAACAGCTCAAGCGCATTGCTCGCTGACAAGCGAAAACAATGATCGTCAACCCGACAAAACGGATTGAGGTCTTCAATTCGTGCGCGCGCTGATGACGTTTTGGCCTGCCCCACCGTTCCAGTGCCATGGATCACCTGACGTTGCAGGTTGGAAGGCTCAACAAGGTCATCATCCACAACACCGATGCGACCAACCCCTGCAGCCGCCAAATAGAGCAGGAGTGGCGAACCCAATCCACCAGCACCAATGCACAACACAGAGGCAGCTTTTAAGCGTTGCTGCCCTTGAACGCCCACCTCGGGAAGGGTGAGATGGCGGGCATATCTGGACTTCTCCTCTCCGCTTAGCTGAGGAGTACCCCCCGCTTCAGTCATGGCGAATCCCAGGGTCTTCTGGGAAGGACTTCAAAGGAGTCTCCCCCATGACCCGAATAGGCAGTTGATGAACGTTGGCAAGAGAGCAACGTGGAGCCTCAACCTCCAGCCACCAAGCCGCTACGGCTTCGTTGTTTCCGATGATCAGCATCAGTCCAGAGCTAACAGCCCAGAGTCGATCTCTTTGACTGGGCACAACCGAAGTTCCCGGATGGGAATGAGCACTCCCAAGCACATTTAATGCGTGCGAACGAGCCCACCGTTGGGCGGCAATCTGCTCACGAGGGTCGAGCTCAAAACGATCGTGTTCTCGCTGAGCCAGCATGTTTCGGCATGGCCAGATCAACTGCACGCGCCAATCATCTGAAGCTGAATCAGCAGCGCCATTTCCCTGTCCGAGCAACAAAGCACAGCCTTCCGCAGGTGCGGGCGCCAAAAGATCGTGACGGAGAACCATCAGACATTCCGCACTAATGATCAACTGGGATGGCGCTTGTGAAGAAAGACCGATACTCTCAGCCAAAATCTGCCTTCGGCATTAGTTACATGAGCGAGGAGTCCACCACGCCGGCGAGTGAGTCAACTTGGACCGCCAACACCAGCGAAACATCAACCAGCGCTGAAACAGCCAACTTTTCTGAGCGCTACAGCGAGATTCTCGGAAAAGTCAATGAAACCCTAGACAAGGTGGATTGGAGCCAAGCAGGTCGTATCGGCAAAGTTGTTGGAATTTTTGCAGCTGTCATCGTTGCCCAAATTCTGATTAAGGGCATTCTCGACACCATCAATCTTCTTCCTGTAGTGCCAGGGCTACTCGAGCTTCTCGGCGTTGTAGTAGTTGGCCAATGGAGCTGGAAAAATCTCACCACAAGTGAAAAGCGCACCGCTTTGGTGAATCGCGTTCAAACCATCCGCAGCGAATACCTAGGCTGAATCCAGCTTAATTTTCTGCCTTTGTCACAACAACATTGACCTCATTGCATTGATTGTATTGAGGCATTGTTCTTTATAGCTACCACCAAAAAGGTTGGCGTGATTCAGCAAGTGATAGAGGTTGTAAACATCAATTCGATCTTGATAATTGGTATCTAAGGGCCATTCCTTTTGATAGCCCTCGTAAAAACGGGCGCTGAATCCTCCAAACAAGCGAGTCATCGCTAAATCCACCTCCCGATCAGCCCACCAACAGGCTGGATCGATCAGTGCTCCACGTCCATCTGACAGCACTGAAGCGTTTCCACCCCAAAGGTCGCCATGCACGAGACACGACCGGGGCTTGTGTTGATCCAACCAAACCCTTGTTGCTGCTAACAACGGTTCGAGCTGATCCAGAGCCAATCCCCATGTGGATGCCAGCTGAAGCTGAGGGGTGAGCCGCAAACTCACAAACGCGTCACCCCAAGACGTCAACCAGCCAGCTGGTTGTGGCCCTAAGCCAATAAATCCTTCTTCATCCCAACCAAATCGATCCATCCCCGCGTCAGAAGACGTTCGATGAAGGCGGGCCAAGCCACGACCAAGGTCGTATTGATCGCCTCGGCCAGTGTCGAGCCAGGGCAAGATCAAAGCGGCAAGCTCTCCCACCGGGACAATCCCAAGCGGATCAGGAATCAACACAAAGGTGGGGTCAGCCCATTGCTGTAGAGAGCGGAGCCCTCGGGCTTCCACCTTGAGCATTGCTGGCGATGCCAGCTTGAGGAATAACGATCTCCCATCCGATAGCTCAGCACGCCAAGTGGAGGCACTGCCAACAGGCTCCAGGGTCTTGCACTGACAGCCCTGCAGCTCACAGAAATCGTTTTGCAACGCCTCCAGCAGTTGCGTTCGCATTCACGATCCCCCTAACTCAGCTGTCAGCATGACTTGATGCAAAAACGCGACGACGTAATCGTGGTCGGCGGTGGCATCGCTGGACTCACTGCAGCGGCGCTGTTGGCACGCGACGGAGTTTCAGTCACTCTTTTAGAAGCGCACTATCAGCCGGGTGGCTGTGCAGGGACCTTCCGTCGCGGTGAGTACACCTTTGATGTGGGTGCCACCCAAGTGGCAGGCCTCGAGCCGGGTGGCAGCCACGCCCGCATCTTTCAACATCTGGATCTGCCCTTACCAGAGGCCGAACTGCTTGACCCAGGCTGCGTGGTCGACCTGGCCGACGGATCCAACCCAGTGCGGCTTTGGCACGATCCCCTGCGCTGGCAGCAGGAACGACAACAGCAATTTCCAGGCAGCGAAAGGTTCTGGCAGCTCTGCAGCTTTCTTCACCAAAGCAATTGGCAATTCGCTGCTTCCGACCCTGTTTTACCCATTCGCAATGGCTGGGATCTCCAGCAAACGCTTGCTGCGATCAATCCAGGAAATCTGCTCAGCGCCCCCCTGAGTCTCTGCACAGTCAAAAACCTTCTAACGCTGTCTGGCTGCGGCAGTGATCAACGCCTGCGTCGCTTTCTTGATCTACAGCTCAGGCTTTACTCCCAACAACCCGCCGATCAAACCGCAGCGCTTTACGGAGCGACGGTGTTGCAAATGTGCCAAGCCCCTCTTGGCCTCTGGCACCTTCACGGATCAATGCAGGTGCTGAGTGAATCGCTGGCATCTGGGTTGAAGCGCGATGGAGGAACCATGCTTCTGCGTCACCGCGTGCAGCAACTTCAACAAAACTCCGATGGTTCAGGCTGGCAGCTTCGCGTTGAGGGACCAGGCCGAAAGGAACTGATCTTTCGAGCCGGCGATGTGATCAGCACGCTCCCTCCTCAGTGCCTGCCAGGCTTGATCTCTCCTGAAAGCAACGCTGAGCAGATCCCCATGCCGGCGCCCTATCGACAACATCTCAAGGAGCTCGAGGCTCCCAGTGGGGCCCTGGTCTTTTATGGCGCCATCAACAGGGCCGATCTGCCTGACGATTGTCCAGGCCATTGCCAGCGGGATGCAAGCGATCCCGGCTCAGTGTTTATTTCGATCAGCCGAGAGGGAGATGGCAGGGCGCCGAAAGGGCAAGCCACAGTGATTGCCAGTGTCTTTACAACCCCGAAGGGTTGGTTCTCCGGATCAGAGCCTGAGTACCAAAGCAAAAAGAAGGCCTGTCAAGACAAAATCCGCAACGAAGTGGAAGCCGCCTTGGGCTTGACAGACCCCACCTGGCGACATCAGGAGTTCGCGACTCCGCGGGGCTTTCTCCGCTGGACCGGTCGGCCTAACGGCATCGTCGGCGGTTTGGGGCAATCTCCCAGTCGTTTCGGACCCTTTGGCCTGGCGAGCCGCACGCCAATGCCTGGGCTCTGGCTCTGTGGCGATTCCATTCATCCAGGTGAGGGAACAGCAGGGGTCACCCTGTCTGCCCTCATGGCCTGCAGGCAGTTGCTGGCTCAACGCGGACAATCTCTTCAACTGCGCAGTTGAAGGCCTCAGCTAATCCGACAGGAACGGTGGACGTAGCAGCTGCGTTTTTTCCAGCTCTTTCTCAAGCTGAGCCCAATGCCCCTCAAGAATCGCTTCCTCGAGCTGCTCCAAGCTCCAGCGATACGCCGCTAACGAGCGCAGCACTGCTTGGGTGTTGTGTGACGCCATTGCAGTCCCGAGAGCAGGGTTACCACCCCCCACTCGGGTGGTATCGGCAAAGCCACTCGATGCCAAGGTCCTCGCCAGGTTGAGCACGGCAGGATCACGTTCTTCTCCTACCGCTCGCAAGAGAGCGGCACTGACAATGACCGGCAGATGGGAGACCAGTGCCACGGCCTGGTCATGACGTGCCGCATCAGCTGTAAGCCAATGGCTCCCGAGACGCACGGCCAGCTGGTGGATCACCTCAAGTGCTGAAGGATCCGTGGCGGGCTCAGGTGTCGACACCCAGGGACGGCCACAAAAAAGTCCCGGTAGACCGGCATCAACCCCTGCTTGAGCCGTTCCTGCCATGGGATGACTCCCCACAAAGCGTGGATGAAGATGGCGCCAAACCGCCAGTACCTCTGCCTTCACCGAGCCCACATCAGTGACCACCGCCTGCTTGGGGAGGGCATTTAGCAGGCTCTGTTCCGGTGTAAGCAACGACTCCAATGGGAGGGCAAGGATCACCAGGTCGCAATCCTGAAGACAACTGGGATCCGTACTGACCAACGGAGCAAGCCCTCTGCTGCGGGCCCGTTCCGCGGTGACTTCACGGTGAACCAAGCCGTGCACCTCAACCCCTTGTTGGCTGAGGTCAAGGGCGATCGAACCACCGATCAACCCCATCCCCACCACGCCAACTCGATGGATTGACCATGGCTGCGCCCCTTGCCCCTGATCCATCGGATCGATTTCGCTCATTTGCCCATGTTGATCGATCGATCCGCCTGAACCAAACCAGTTCAGAGCACTGCTTAAGCTCGTTTGATGCTGGAAGTCCAAGCCCATCAGCAGCTCAAGCAGCTTCTCCATCTGGAGGAGATGCCTTGGGAGCACCATCTGACGCTCAGCCGTCTGATCGGTCGCAGCTTGCGCAGACAAGATCGCACCCGCATCCGCTTGTCTGCTGGAGAGCGGGATCGCTGGTGGCTGGGGTTGCTTGTTCCTCTTTGCCTGCAATCCCAAGACTGCGTGCTGGTGCTTGATGAACGCCAACGGCAACGTTTCCTTCACGTCGAACTGCCTCGCCTTCGCCAGGGAGGATTAAGGCTTGCCTGTTGGAGCGGCAGCACAGCTCCTCCCGGCTCGCAACTCTGGCTGCTCTCTCCCGCCGAACTGGTCAACGTTCACCGCCGCCGCGGCTTCAAACGTTCGCATCAGTTGATCATTCCTGAAGCGGAATCTTTGGCTCACCATCTGCGCGAAGCGATGGAACTCACCATCGAAACCCAGGATTGGGATCGGTTACGTCAGGCCTACCCAACAGCAGGTCCTGCGCTCCTCGACCTCCACGAACGGCTCAGCCGCCAATTGTTCGCCGCCTCCAGTCGATCCACTTGTGACCTCCCAATGCCAAGCAGCGCGTTGGTGAGCCTGCGCGACTTAATCGGCTTGCTTGGGGCTGCGCCAGAGCCCTGGACTGAGTTGTTAACCCTCCAAAGATCGCAATGGGCCAGCTGGGCAAACCTCGATCAACACCTACTGCAATGGACCTGGACTCTCCAACCTCTGGAGCCGCTCCAAACCCTTCATTGCCTGCTGGAGCAACACCCCTCGATTCTTCTCCAAACGGATGGTGTCTCTCTGGAGCGAAACAGACGTACCGGTGAGAGGTCCAAAGAATCAGGGGCCGTGGTGGACATCCAACTCCACGATCGAATGCGCACGGAGCCCCTGCGTTTGTTCGCACCCAGACGGCAACCGTTGCCAAATACGGCGATCTATGCCGAGCATCTTCTTGATCAATGCCGGCGCTTGATTCTTGGGCGTCGTGGGCTGACCGTTGTTCTGCTGGACGATCCAGGACTCAGGCACAAACTCACCACCGAACTCGCTGGAGAATTTGGCAGCAGAGTGATTCATCAAGACACAGCACCGAATGTCAACGGAGTGATCTGCTGCGGTTGGTCTTGGTGGATGGACCATCAGAACCAGCTACCGGCCCTGGATCAGCTCATCGTTGCCCTACTTCCTGTGTCCAGCCTGGAAGATCCGCTCACAGCCGCTCGGGTGGAATCGTTGAAACAACGGGGGCAGGATTGGTTCCGCGACCTGCTTCTGCCGGAAGCTCTAGCGAAGCTGGTTCCAGCAATCGCCCCACTCAGGGAGAGCGGCGGACGGCTCGCCATTTTGGATGGAAGGGTCCGCGCACGCAGCTGGGGCAAACAGGTCTTACGCGCCCTCGAGCCCTGGACTCCTCTCCAGCGGCTGTTACCGGACTGACACCGTCCCTAGTCTTCAGATCTGACAACTAGCCTAACTCGATGGGAGAAGCTCGACGTCGCACCAGCCTGGGACTACCTCCTAAGCAACGCAAAACAGACCCCAAGGACAGAGAGCGAATCGTTGCCTGGCTGCCATTAACCCGGAGCCAATCCCAGCAATTCGTTGCCCTCACAACAAAGGGAGCCTGGATTGGGATCGGAGGACTCGTGGTTCTTTGGATCGTGGTGCGTTTTATTGGACCAGCGGCAGGCTTGTGGACACTGTCCGACATGCCGTAACCCTTCTGCCTAAAGCATCACAGCCGGAAGCCGCTCAACCAGAAACCAGTCAAAACCTTAAGGGTTGCTAAAGACTTTTCGGGCATCCGTGATGTTTTCACGCCTTGCCGATCTGTACCGCTCCGTCGTCCAAGACTTGGTCATGAGCCTTTATGCCCTTGCCTCAAGTCTTCAAAAGCAAGAGATTGTTGCCACCTGCTCACAGCTGAGATGACGGCACTGACGCATCGTTGGTGGCCGAACTCGGCGATCAACAACTTGTGCGTTTTCTTATGTCCGATTTTGGGATCAGCTGGGTTGAATCCCGCAACGGGCGCGAACTCGTGAAATTTGAGGGTGCAGAAGCCATTCAGGAGCTTCACCGAATCGCTACATCCATTCAGAAGCGCTCCGCAATCGGAAGCACCCCTGAAATCGCAAGCCGCTAAGCAGCCCCATCAGCAACAGACTTTTTATCCGTGTCAGCAGGTTTCGCTAACGGCTTGGCAACCGCTGAGCGGGCCGCAGCAGCCAAAGGACGCATCGAATTCGAGGTCACTTCCGATCCTTCGGTCAACTTCTGACGCACTAGAACTTCGATGGCGTCCTTGGCTTCAGGGTTTTGCTCGAGCCAACCGATTGTGTTGTCACGACCTTGGCCAATGTTGTCGCCCTCGTAGCTGTACCAGGCCCCTTTACGCGTGACGACTCCTGTTTCCTCAGCCAAATCGAGAATGCAACCGACCGTACTAATGCCACGCCCAAAAAGAATATCGAACTCGGCGATCCTGAACGGAGGTGCAACCTTGTTTTTCGCCACCTTTACTTTCGCCCGAATGCCGTACTCCTCAGTGCCACGTTTCAGGGTTTGGATCCTGCGAATATCAAGCCGCACTGAGGCGTAGAACTTCAGCGCATTTCCACCCGTTGTGGTCTCAGGATTGCCATAGGTCACTCCGATCTTCAGTCGAAGCTGGTTCAGGAAGATCACGGTGCAACGGGATTTACCAATATTGCCAGTGATCTTGCGCATGGCCTGGCTCATCAAGCGAGCTTGGCCCCCAACAGACAAATCACCCATCTCTCCTTCAATCTCAGCCCGAGGAGTCAACGCAGCAACGGAGTCGATCACCACAATGTCGACCGCACCAGAACGAACGAGCTGATCGACGATCTCAAGTGCCATCTCACCCGTATCCGGCTGGGAGACAAGGAGATTTTCAACATCAACTCCAAGGGATGCCGCATAGACAGGATCAAGGGCGTGCTCAGCATCGACGAACGCCGCCACACCTCCGCCCTTTTGCACCTCAGCGATGGCATGCAGCGTCAGCGTGGTCTTACCTGAACTTTCAGGCCCGTAAACCTCCACCACTCGCCCCTTGGGGTACCCACCGCCAAGGGCTAGGTCGAGAGTGAGGGCGCCCGTGGAGATGGTTTCCACCCGCATCCGGGAGGCATCTCCCAAACGCATAATTGAGCCCTTCCCAAAATTTCGCTCGATCTGACCGAGCACAAGATCCAAGGCTTTATCCCTCTCACCTGGACGGGAATCTCCTGCGGAGGAATGAGAGGCTTTCACGTCGGCTGGCATAGCAATGAACAGTTAAGGAGCAAACAGGTGCCGCATGTCGCCGATTCAGCCAGCGGGAGATCCGCAAACCGAAGTCGACTCAACACTGGACAGATCATCCAGTGCCCCGGCTAACGCCACTTGTCTCATCTAGTACACATGTACGTTATCGAATCAGGGCCAGATCGCCAAGGGGGCTGCAAATTTGCTGGTTGAGAGCAAATCCAGCCCTTCCGGCAAACCCTCTCGGTCCGCCGGACACAGATATCCCCAATCGGCCAAAAAGCACTTGAGCCCTTCAAGCCCAGGCGTCTCCAACACCACTTCAAGAGTGGCCCGCCGATCTTCCACAAAACCCTTCAGCGCCCATTCGCGGCGCAAGCGGAGCAATACCTCAGGCTTTGGGCCGGACTCTCTGCCATCGAGGCGTACCGGTCGAAGCTGAAAAGCATCAAGCAACTCAGCCGTGAAATCTCGCCCTTTTGTGGTGAGCACAGACCAAGCCACACCCTCCTCCTCCAAGCCCGCCAAACGCTCCGGCACCCCTTCAAACGGCCGATGCAATGCCACCCAGCTAGCACGATCGCCCAACACGGCCTGACGACGAACGCGCTCGAGGGAGTCTTGTAACAGCGACGGGTGCCATCCAAACCGATCGAGACCAGCTCGAAGCTGTTGGTCATAGTCAGAGGCGAAAGCCTCAACACCAAGACACTGCAACGGTCCGTCTGACTCTTGAAACAATGCAGCGATCAGGACCATTTCCCAGCCGTGATGCACCCAGGGACGCAATTGACGAAAGAGGCTCGGTGTCTGCTCCGGCAACAACACCCCTTGGAGAAGGAATAGACAAGCTTCTCGAGAACTCGACCAGTACTCATCCATCCCGTCGAGGATTACCCCGTCGAAATCGAAAACGAGGAGAGGCTGCAACGACACCGGGAATCCGGAAAAACTGGGCCGCTAGGATTCGAACCTAGGAATGGCGAGACCAAAACCCGCTGCCTTACCGCTTGGCGACGGCCCATTAACTCCAGCTCAGCACCACCAAACTGGTGATCCCTGCTAGCGCATACATAGTTACCCACAACATAGTGACCTTCGTCAATCCACCTCTCACAACCAATCCCTGATTCAGGGTGGAAATACTCTCAGGCGCCTCTGGCCACTCGTGCCATACACATCGCTGCGAAGGCGGTAGCGAGTCACAAGGTCTGCCTGCATTTGGCGCACGTGTTCGCTGCGGGGAAGGAGCTCCACGGGACGGCCCTGCGGAACCACCACTTGCTCGACAGCCAAACGGCATTCTTCAAGAGCGGCAGAGGCGTCGGACTGATTACCAGAGTCCGCTGAGTCTCGATGGCTCATACCTGAATCACGGCGCATCAACAGACGCTCCAAAGCCCTCTCCACTTGTGGAAGGGTGTCGGATTTGATCACCAGAATCGGAACACCAGCGTCTCTCGCTTGACGACGCAGTTCAGGTTGACGGCCAAGCCCTTGGCGAACGCTCAGCACCACATCTGCCTGCACTAAGTCATCCACAGCCTGAACAGCCCACTGATGACGGCGAACCGCTTCATCCAGCCTTTGCTCGCTCAGGCCGCAACAAAGAACCTGGAACATCTTTGACGGCGCCTGAAACTCCTTCAGTTCTGACGGCACAGAACCCATCCCTAAGGGTTGCAGTGGTATTGGATCAACGGGATTGGGGAGTGGAACCGGTGCCAAGGAAGGCCGCCTTAGGGGCGAGGGAGATAGTTGGGGTTCAACCCGAAGAACGCTCCCATCCGAGGCCATTTCCCTTTCTTCAGAACTGGGCGCTTGCCCGCGCAGCAAGGCATCAACCGCTCGTCCCACCTCTCGATAAACAGCCCAGCGACTGCGACTGTGCATCTCCACGGCCATTGAGAAGGTGGGTTCCGCCGCCCGTTCGAGCACCGTTTTCTGACTGCGACGACGGCGGGCCTCATCGTCGCCAAGGGTGACGGATTCAATGCCGCCAATGAGATCACACAAGGTGGGATTTTTGATCAAATTAGAGAGAGCATTTCCGTGCGCTGTCGCCACCAAGGTCACACCCCGTTCTGCAATCGTGCGGGCTGCACGCGCCTCCAACTCAGTACCGATTTCGTCAATGACGATCACTTCGGGCATGTGGTTTTCCACGGCCTCGATCATCACGTGATGCTGAAGCTCTGGTCGAGCCACCTGCATGCGCCGCGCTCGACCAATCGCGGGATGAGGAATATCACCATCCCCCGCAATTTCATTGCTGGTGTCAATCACCACGACACGCTTTCCCAGGTCATCAGCGAACACGCGAGCGATCTCGCGCAAGGCCGTGGTTTTGCCAACCCCGGGCCTGCCCATTAGGAGCAAAGACTCACCGCTATCGAGAAGATCGCGCACCATCTCCACCGTCCCAAACACAGCGCGCCCAACACGACAGGTCAGGCCCACCACCTCACCTCGACGGTTGCGAATAGCACTAATGCGATGCAAGGTTCGCTCAATACCTGCCCTGTTGTCAGAACCAAACTGGCCTAGACGTTCCACCATGGCCTGCAGATCAGCACGCGTAATGCTCCTGTCTCCAAGAGGGATCGACCAACCTGAATAACGGGCTTCTGGAACACGTCCAAGATCGAGAACAACCTCAACGAGTTGGTCTCTTGACTCCTGTGAAGCCAACGAGGCTTTGAGCTCTGCAGGAAGCAAAGAGACGAGTCGGTTTAAGTCGTCTGTGATGCGCTCGGTCGTCATGGCTCACTCGCCCAGCAGTCGGACCGGAAGCAGTCTTAGCAAGAGGAACACGTGATCGGTGTTCGATCAGCTACGCCGCAACCAGGGCGCGATCAATGTGCGCGCAGCTTGAAGTGACCGAGCCCAGCCATCCGGCCAATCGCGCAAGCGACATCCTTGGTCTTGCGCCGCTTGGAAAAAAGGCTGAACGAGCGTTCTGGCCACCCCACCAAAAGCAACACCAGCAGGTCCAATCGACCCACCTTGGCGTGGAAGCAAACCAAGCGTTGCTGTGTTGGTCCCACCAGCCAACTGCAATGGACCAGGCGGTGCCAAGGACTGCATTTGCTCCCAAAGACCAACTGCCGAACGGGCAGTTCCAACGCCAAGGTCTCCGCTCATGGGACGGCCATCAAGTTGCCAAAGCGGGCGTTGCTGGTGCGCACGCAAGGCCTGATGCCGCTGCCACAGTTCTTTGGAAAGCGACTCCACCGTGACGTGATGGCCTTCAAGGCCACAACTCACGGACAGCCGCTTCAGGGGAACATCAGCGAGACGAACCTGTTCAAGGGTGGCCTGAAAAGCATTCATGCGCCCTGGGGCAGTATGTATTTCCAATGCATCCGGACGTAGGTCGTAAAGAAGGGGAGCCAAATCATTCAGGCCCACTCGCCGATCCAAGGATTGGATTAATTGAGGCGGGCATGCCGGCCAACAGCGACCGCACCCGTAGCAAAGCCGTTCATCAACCCCAACCGCCGCACTGATGGCATCGGCTGGACATACGCGTTCGCAAGGACGCGAACAATCGGGGGGACAAAGGCCTGGATCGAAAACCGCCTTGCGGAAATGGGCGTCATTTCCGTCGCTCACACTCACCATCAACCAAGGGCGGCGCCCCGTGCGCTCCCAGGCCCAATCCAATCCTTCGCGGGCAGCACGCACAACAGCAGCGTCAGCCGCCACATCCACGCAATGAACGCCTGCAATAGAGAAGAGCGCACACAGGTCTCCGATCGTGGCCAAGTCTTGGTTGCTGGCGCCACAGATCAACTTGACCCAGGACCCACTTGCCAGAGCAAGCTCACCGGCATCCGCTCGATGAAGAGGCGTTTTCACTCTGAGATTCAGTTATTCAGAAGCTCCTTCATGGGTTGCCAGCGAAGACTTCGAGCGCCACCCATCTCCACAACTACTTTCAAGCGAGGCTCACGGCGGCAGAGATCACACAGGGCCGACAATTCGGAGCGAGATAGCACCTGACCTTCCAGAAGCCATAGTGCAACAGGTTTCGTCCCAAGCATCGCTTCACCGAGCAGAGGCATCACCTCTTGGACCTCGCCAACAGCAGCACCACGGCCGACACTTTGATGCCCAAGATGGGGCGGACGGATTCCATGCTTTTGAAACAAAAACACCTCGGGGTCGCCCAAACCGCGGACAGACGAAAGCTGGGTGCGATAGCCAGCTCCACGCAATCGGCGTAATAAGCGAGTTTCAGCCCCACCCTCAAGGGGCGCAAAAACTGCCATGCAACCTGCAGACTCCAGCTCACGGCGGAAACCACGACCAGACAGCAGCAGCGGCATGAAATTGGATCGAATGACGAGATTCTGGCAGCTAAGCGTCGTGATTTAGAAACTAAATCGCAATGATGTAGTGTCTTTGTTTGCACTGCCGAACTGTGCCCGTCCGCTAGCCGGGCCTCCAGATCGCAGAGCAGGTTCGGCGTTTGCGCCGGATCCCTAGGCCAGCGCGGTCTCACCAATTCATTGGTGTTACTGCCGAGAAACTCACCGAGCAAACCATTGCACGGAAAGTCTCAGCCAGCTGATTCGCTCGCTAGCTCCAATCCGGCTTCTTTTTCGTTAGTAGCGAAACGATGACGGTCACGACTGCGTTAATACGATCAGCGCCCTCTCAGGCCTCTCATTCCTTAGTGAATAAGCGGTTGTTCACGCTGGCGTTCTTACCTCCATGTCTATCGGCATTCTTGGGAAGAAATTGGGCATGTCCCAATTCTTCGACGAGCAAGGCAAAGCCGTCCCGGTCACATTGATCGAGGCTGGCCCTTGCCGCATCACCCAGCTCAAAAGTTCAAAAACTGACGGCTATCAAGCCGTACAGATCGGTTTTGGCGAGATTCGCGAAAAGCTGATCAACAAGCCAGCGAAAGGTCATCTTGCCAAATCTGGCGAGGACCTTGTTCGCCACCTCTGTGAATATCGCGTCGACGATCTCGACGGGATTCAATTAGGTGGTGCGGTCACCGTCGGTGATTTCGCGACTGGTCAAAAAGTGGACGTCAGTGGCGACACCATGGGTCGTGGCTTTGCTGGTCTGCAAAAGCGCCATGGTTTCAGTCGTGGTCCAATGACGCACGGCTCCAAAAATCATCGCCAGCCCGGGTCGATCGGTGCCGGCACAACGCCAGGCAGGATCTATCCAGGCAAACGGATGTCCGGTCGCTATGGCGGCAAAAAAATCACAACGCGTGGTTTGACGATCCTGAAAATCGACAGTGATCGCAACCTTCTCGTTGTGAAAGGTTCTGTTCCTGGAAAACCAGGTTCACTACTGAACATCCGTCCCGCAAACCGGGTGGGCGCCAAGCCCGATAAAGGAGGTAAGTGATGGCTAACTGCATCGTTCGCGATTGGCAAGGCAAAGAAGCTGGCAAGGCAAGCCTTGACTTAAAAGTTGCTAAAGAGGCCAGCGCCCTTGACCTGATGCATCGCGCAGTGCTGCGTCAGCAGGCTCACACCCGTCAAGGCACCGCAAGCACCCTCACCCGATCAGAGGTGAGGGGTGGTGGACGCAAACCTTACAAACAGAAAGGTACGGGCCGGGCACGCCAGGGTTCTGTTCGCACTCCACTCCGGCCAGGTGGCGGAATCATTTTTGGACCCAAGCCCCGGTCTTACAGCCTTGCGATGAACCGCAAGGAACGTCGTTCAGCCCTTCGTACCGCTCTTATGGCGCGTATTGAGGATCTTGTGGTGGTGAAGGATTTCGCTGCCACGCTGACGGCTCCGAAGACCAAAGAGATCATTGACGCTCTGGGGAGGCTTGACGTTTCCGCCACGAGCAAGGTTTTGATCATCCTCATCAAACCTTCCGAAGCGGTGCAACGCTCCATTCGGAATTTGGAAACGGTGAAGCTGATCGCAGCCGACCAACTCAACGTCTTCGATCTGCTCCACGCCAACAAGCTGGTTGTGGGCGAAGACGCACTTGCAAAGATTCAGGAGGTCTACGGCGATGACTGAGCGCTTCACCGGACGTCTGGCCGATGTGATCCGCCGCCCGCTGATCACTGAAAAGGCCACCCGTGCTCTGGAACAAAACCAGTACACATTTGAGGTGGACCATCGAGCCGCCAAGCCCGACATCAAGGCTGCAGTCGAACAGCTCTTCGATGTCAAGGTAACGGGCATTAGCACCATGAATCCTCCTCGCAAGAGTCGTCGTATCGGTCGTTTTGCCGGTAAACGAGCTCAAGTGAAGAAAGCAGTCGTGCGCCTGGCCGAGGGCAACTCCATCCAACTCTTCCCTGAGTCCTGAGGGGGCTGAATCGTTATGGCAATTCGTACTTTCCGCCCCTACACCCCCGGTACAAGAACCCGGGTGGTAACAGATTTCAGTGAAGTCACCGGCCGCAAGCCGGAACGCTCCTTGGTGGTATCCAAGCACCGCCGCAAAGGACGCAACAATCGCGGTGTTATCACCTGCCGTCATCGCGGTGGTGGACACAAACGCTTATATCGTTTGGTCGACTTCCGTCGCAACAAGCATGGCGTTACCGCCAAAGTGGCTGCGATTCATTACGATCCCCACCGCAATGCGCGGTTGGCCCTTCTCTTCTACGCCGATGGCGAGAAGCGCTACATCCTTGCTCCGGCTGGGATCAGCGTTGGCCAAACGGTCGAGTCAGGCCCTGAGGTACCAATCGAGATCGGCAATGCCATGCCGCTCTCAGTGGTCCCACTTGGTTCCAGTGTTCATTGCGTCGAGCTTTATGCCGGACGCGGTGGTCAGATGGTTCGGACCGCAGGAGCGAGTGCTCAGGTCATGGCCAAAGAGGGCGATTACGTCGCCCTTAAGCTCCCCTCCACAGAGGTCCGCCTCGTGAGACGTGAGTGCTTCGCCACTCTTGGCGAAGTTGGCAACGCCGAAATTCGCAATACCAGCTTGGGCAAAGCTGGTCGCCGCCGTTGGCTGGGGCGTCGTCCCCAGGTCCGAGGCAGCGTGATGAATCCTTGCGATCACCCTCATGGTGGTGGTGAAGGCCGTGCTCCTATCGGGCGCTCGGGACCTGTCACTCCATGGGGCAAACCCGCTCTTGGCCTAAAAACCCGCAAGCGGAACAAGCCCAGCAACAAGTTCGTCCTCCGGAAACGTCGCAAGACGTCCAAGCGGAGCCGTGGCGGACGCAATTCCTGATGTCACTCACCGCTTTGCAGTTCGCTTAATCCGCCATGGGACGTTCTCTCAAAAAAGGCCCATTTATTGCTGACAGCCTTCTTCGCAAGGTTGAGAAGCAAAACGCCGCTGACGACAAGTCAGTCATCAAAACGTGGTCCAGGGCCTCCACAATTTTGCCGATGATGATCGGCCATACCATTGCCGTTCACAACGGAAGAACCCACGTTCCAGTCTTCGTGACTGAGCAAATGGTGGGGCACAAGTTGGGTGAATTTGCACCCACACGCACCTTTAGGGGCCACATCAAAGACAAGAAAGGAGGCCGCTGAGACCATGACAACGTCATCCCCAACGGCAACTACTGCCCAAGCCCACGGCCGCTTCATCCGCGGCTCCGTATCCAAGGTGCGTCGTGTACTCGATCAAATCCGTGGCCGCACTTACCGCGACGCGCTGATCATGCTCGAGTTCATGCCCTACCGCTCCACAGGTCCGATCACGAAAGTGCTTCGCTCCGCTGTAGCCAATGCCGAACACAACCTTGGACTTGACCCAGCAACCTTGGTCATTTCCCAGGCCACCGCTGACATGGGTCCATCCATGAAGCGGTTTCGGCCTCGCGCTCAAGGTCGCGCCTTCGCGATCAAAAAACAGACCTGCCACATCAGCATTGCTGTGGCAGCTCAGACCGACTCCTAACCCCCCGAGCACACCGTCTGAATGGGAAACAAAATCCATCCAACCGGCTACCGCCTGGGGATCACCCAGGAGCACCGGTCACGCTGGTACGCATCCAGCAAAAATTACCCCGCCCTCCTGCAAGAGGACGATCGGATTCGCAAGTTCATCCACAAGAAGTACGGCTCAGCCGGCATCAGCGATGTGCTGATCGCTCGGAAAGCTGATCAACTTGAGGTTGAGCTCAAAACGGCACGCCCCGGTGTGCTGGTTGGCCGTCAAGGCAGCGGAATCGAAGATCTCCGCAGCGGCATCCAAAAGACCGTTGGTGATTCGAGCCGTCAGGTTCGGATCAACGTGGTTGAAGTGGAGCGAGTGGATGCCGACGCATTCCTTCTTGCTGAGTACATCGCTCAGCAACTCGAGAAACGCGTGGCCTTCCGCCGCACAATCCGCATGGCCGTTCAGCGCGCTCAACGAGCCGGCGTACTTGGCCTGAAAATCCAAGTCAGCGGTCGCCTTAATGGTGCCGAAATCGCCCGTACTGAATGGACGCGTGAAGGACGTGTGCCCTTGCACACCCTTCGCGCCGACATTGATTACGCAACCAAAGTGGCCAGCACGACCTATGGCGTTCTGGGCATCAAGGTTTGGGTCTTTAAGGGAGAAGTTTTGAGCGACGACTCCCAGCAGCAGATCCCGGTGGGAGCAAATCCCCGCCGTCGGGCCGGTCGAAGGCCCCAACAGTTCGAAGACCGCTCAAACGAGGGTTGAACCGGAGGCCTAAATCATGCTGAGTCCCAAAAGAGTCAAATTCCGCAAACAACAGCGAGGCCGCATGCGCGGTGTCGCCACCAGAGGCAACACCATTGCCTTCGGTGAGTTTGCGTTGCAAGCCCAAGAGTGCGGCTGGATTACTTCGCGTCAAATCGAAGCCAGCCGACGTGCCATGACCCGCTACGTCAAACGTGGCGGAAAAATCTGGATTCGAATCTTTCCTGATAAGCCCGTCACCATGCGTGCCGCTGAAACCCGTATGGGTTCTGGTAAGGGCAACCCAGAATTCTGGGTTGCTGTGATAAAGCCAGGCAGGATTTTGTTCGAGATGGGCGGTGAGGAAATCACCCCTGAAATTGCAAAGGAAGCCATGCGCCTCGCGCAATACAAGCTTCCTGTAAAAACCAAGTTCATCTCCCTCGATGAACAGGAACAGCCAGCCGGCACAAAGGCTGCTGCCCCTTCAACCGTGGAGTCCTGACCATGGCACGCCCTACAGCAACAAATCTGCGCCAATTGTCTGACGCAGATGTCACCGAACAAATCGACGGCCTCCGCCGCGAGTTGTTCGAACTCCGATTCCAGCAGGCCACTCGCCAGCTGGGCAACACGCACCGCTTCAAGGAGAGCCGTCTCAAACTGGCTCAGTTGCTGACGGTGCAATCGGAGCGCAAGCGCTCCACTGCTTCCTGATCCTTAAGGAGAACCTTCCATGGCACTCAAAGAAAGGGTCGGCACCGTCGTCAGCGACAAGATGGACAAAACGGTGGTTGTGGCGGTGGAGAACCGCTTCCCCCACCCCATCTATCAAAAGACGGTTAGCCGCACCACCCGCTACAAAGCCCACGACGAAGACAACTCTTGTCGAGTTGGTGACCGTGTCCGGATTACCGAGACGCGTCCACTGAGCCGCCACAAGCGCTGGACGATTGCTGAAGTCCTCAGTAAAAGTCCAAAAGCTGAGGAGGTGTCCAAGTGATTCAGCAGGAAACCTTCCTCACAGTTGCTGACAACAGTGGCGCCAAACGGATCCAATGCATTCGTGTTCTCGGCACCAATCGCCGCTACGCACACGTAGGTGACGTGATCGTGGCCACAGTGAAGGATGCGATGCCCAACATGGGCGTCAAAAAGTCAGACATCGTTAAGGCCGTCGTGGTTCGAACCAAAGCCACCATGCGTCGCGATACGGGTAACTCCATTCGTTTTGATGACAACGCAGCCGTGATCATTAACGACGACAAAAATCCCAGAGGCACTCGCGTCTTTGGACCGGTGGCCCGTGAATTGCGGGAACGTAGTTTCACCAAAATCGTATCCCTCGCTCCGGAGGTGATCTGAAATGGCTACCGCAACACCCAAAGCAGCCCCAGCTGAGCGCATCAAGATGCGCCTTCGTAAAGGCGACACCGTTCAGGTGATTGCCGGCAAAGACAAAGGCAAAACAGGAGAAGTCCTGCGCACTTTGTCAAACGAAAACCGGGTGATCGTGGAGGGGCTCAATATGAGAACCCGACACGTTAAGCCCACACAAGAAGGTGAAACTGGACGAATTGTCACTGAAGAAGCATCAATACATGCTTCCAACGTGATGTTTTATTCCACAGCCAAAAAGGTTACCAGTCGCATTGAGCTGATTACCGAAAAAGACGGCAGCAAAAAGCGCCGCCTCAAGAAAACAGGCGAAGTGATCGACTGATCGCCTCAATTGCTCTTCTGACAAAGCCCAGAAGTCCTTTCCCCCAGCCATGTCACTAAAACAGCGCTATCGGGAGACCATTCAGCCAAAATTGCTGAAAGACTTGAGTCTCTCCAACATTCATGAAGTTCCCAAGGTGTTGAAAGTCACCGTTAACCGCGGACTCGGCGAAGCAGCCACCAATGCAAAGTCTCTCGAGGCTTCGGTGAACGAATTGGCCCAAATCACAGGCCAAAAAGTTGTCATCACCAGAGCCAAGAAAGCCATTGCAGCTTTCAAAATCCGCCAGGGAATGCCGATTGGATGTGCTGTCACCCTCCGGGGTGATCGCATGTATGCGTTTCTAGAACGCTTCATCAACTTGGCGCTGCCCCGCATTCGGGATTTTCGAGGCGTAAGCCCCAAAAGTTTCGATGGCCGTGGGAACTACACCGTGGGAGTCAGAGAGCAAATCATCTTCCCTGAAATCTCCTTCGACAAGATCGACGCCATCAGAGGCATGGACATCACAATAGTGACGTCTGCCCGCACGGATGAAGAGGGCCGGGCCCTCCTCCGCGAGATGGGAATGCCATTCCGCAGCAACTGAGCCCCCCTCGGAAACCACTATGGCTAATCACGACCCAATTTCCGACATGCTCACTCGCATCCGCAATGCGAGTGAAAAACGTCACGAGTCCACAAAAGTTCCAGCTTCTCGTATGTCCCGCAGCATTGCCAAAGTGCTGCAACAAGAGGGATTTATCGCTGAAATCAGCGAGCAAGGCGAGGGCATCCGCACCGAATTGGTGCTGGAGCTCAAGTACAGCGGCAAACACCGCCAACCAACCATTCGCTCCATGCAACGGGTCAGTAAGCCTGGCCTTCGCATTTACAAAAACACGCGCGGCCTGCCCAAGGTCCTCGGAGGACTAGGGGTAGCCATCATCTCCACTTCTAAGGGTGTGATGAGCGACCGCGACGCCCGCAAGCAAGGCGTGGGCGGCGAAGTGCTCTGCTACGTCTATTGACCCGGAACCTGAACCATGTCACGTATTGGTAAAAACCCAGTCCCCATTCCCGACAAGGTGAATGTCACACTCGACGGTCTCGCCGTCACAGTGAAGGGACCCAAGGGTGAGCTCAAACGCACCCTTCCTATTGGTGTGAGTGTCAGCCAGGTGGATAACTCCATCGTGGTGGCACCAACCAGCACAAAACGCACGTCCCGTGAACGCCACGGTCTGTGCAGAACTCTGGTCTCCAATATGGTGATCGGAGTTAGCCAGGGTTACTCCAAAAAGCTGGAGATCGTTGGCGTGGGCTCACGAGCCCAGGTCAAAGGCAAAACCCTCGTGGTTAGCGCTGGCTACAGTCATCCCGTTGAAGTAGTGCCCCCTGAAGGCATCACTTTCACGGTTGAGAACAACACCAACGTCACAGTTTCAGGCACCGACAAGGAATTGGTTGGCAATGAAGCCGCCAAGATCCGCGCCATTCGTCCTCCCGAGCCCTACAAAGGCAAAGGGATTAAATATGCGGGCGAGCGCATCCTGCGTAAGGCAGGCAAGTCGGGCAAGAAGTAATTCCCTGCCAGACACCCTTCAGCTTTACCCACCATGTCGACCCTTTCCCGCAAACAGCAGACCCAGAAACGCCACAGGCGTCTGCGTCGCCATCTCAGTGGCACTGCCGATCGTCCCAGACTGGCCGTGTTTCGCTCCAACAGTCACATCTACGCTCAGTTGATCGACGACGAAGCTCAGAGCACTCTGTGTTCTGCTTCAACCCTCGACAAAGATCTGCGATCCAGCCTCAAAGCTGATGGCAGCAGCTGTGATGCTTCAGTTGCCGTTGGCGACTTAGTGGCCAAACGTGCCATTGCCAAAGGCATTCAACAAGTTGTCTTCGACCGAGGCGGCAACCTGTACCACGGCCGGGTGAAAGCCCTTGCCGATGCCGCCCGGGAAGCGGGCCTTCAGTTCTGATCCTGCTCTCACTATGACGACCGAACCCAACAACCAGACCACTTCCAACGACGTGCCATCGGCTTCTGACGTTCCAGCAGCAGCTGAAGGTCAGGGCCAACAACAGGAGCAGCGCCGCGGAGGCGGCGGAGGCGGAGGCGGCGGCGGCGGCGGTCGCGGTGACCGTCGCGGAGGTCGCGGCGACCGTCGCCGTGGTCAAGAACGTGATTCCGAATGGCAAGAGCGCGTTGTGCAGATCCGAAGGGTCTCTAAAACCGTCAAAGGCGGCAAAAAGATGAGCTTTCGCTCCATCGTTATTGTTGGCAATGAGCGCGGTCAGGTCGGCGTTGGTGTCGGCAAGGCCGGCGATGTGATCGGTGCCGTACGCAAGGGCGTTGCTGATGCCAAAAAGCACCTGGTGAAAGTACCTCTGACCCGCCATAGCTCGATCCCGACTTTGTCGAATGGTCGTGAAGGAGCAGCAAGTGTTCTCATCCGTCCAGCCGCTCCTGGTACTGGTGTAATCGCCGGTGGATCCATCCGTACGGTGCTCGAGCTCGCAGGCATTAAAAATGTCTTGGCGAAACGCCTAGGAAGTAAAACTCCTCTCAATAACGCTCGGGCTGCCATGGTGGCCCTACAACTTCTCCGCACACACAAGGAGACAGCCAAGGAACGGGGGATCTCCCTCGAGCAGATCTACTCCTGATTTTCCCCCATGACTCTCAGACTCGAATCTCTTAAACCCAATAAAGGTGCTCGTCGGCGCAAATTGCGTAAGGGACGTGGCATTGCAGCTGGTCAGGGCGCCAGTTGCGGTTTCGGCATGCGCGGACAAAAGTCCCGCTCAGGTAGTCCCACTCGCCCTGGGTTTGAAGGCGGTCAGATGCCGCTTTACCGCCGGGTGCCGAAGCTCAAGCACTTCACTCTGGTCAATCCGAAGTCATTCACTGTCCTCAACGTGAGTGCACTGAACGACATCAAGGCAGGCAACACGGTCAATCTTGACTCGCTTGTAAAGGATGGCATTGTTACCAGTCCTAGGAGTCCTCTCAAGATTCTTGGCAACGGTGAGCTGAAAGCAAAGCTCACCGTTCAGGCTGCTGCCTTTACAGCCTCTGCTCGGGCCAAAATTGAAGCCGCCGGTGGGACCTGTGAGGTTCTCGACTGATCTCGCCAATACGATCTGCTCCGCGCAGATCTAAGGTCTGAGCCGTCCCACTGGATTCCGATCCGGGGACGGCTTTGCTGCATCAGCCCCATTCTTTTCTTCATTCTCCATGCTTCTCAGTCGGGGACGTAACCCCAGCGCCACTGAAGTGATTACCCAGTTGGTGCAGAACCCTGAGCTGCGCGGCCGGGTTCTCACAACTTTGGGGCTGCTCATGCTTGTCCGGCTGGGGATCTACATCCCCATGCCTGGGATCGATCGTGTTGCTTTTGAGCAATTTATTGAGCAGGGCGGCACACTTATCGGTTTCCTTGACATCTTTACCGGAGGCGGAATCTCCACTCTTGGGGTTTTTGCCCTTGGCATCCTGCCTTTCATCAACGCCTCGATCATTATTCAATTGCTTACAGCCTCGCTCCCCCAGCTCGAGGACTTACAGAAAAACGAAGGCGAAGCAGGGCGTCGAAAAATTGCCCAAATCACCCGCTATGTGGCGTTGGGATGGGGAACGGTCCAGAGCGTCATTTTTGCGATGATTCTCCGCCAATACGCCGTTGAAGGAATAAACGAAGTCGTCTTTGTCGTGCAAACAGCGCTGGCGTTGGTCACTGGCTCGATGATTGTGATGTGGCTCAGTGAAGTCATCACAGAACGAGGCATCGGACAGGGAGCATCCCTTGTGATCTTTCTGAATATCGTGGCCACCCTGCCGAAGGCGTTGGGTTCAACGATTGAGAAGGCTCAGACGGGAGATCGGGGAGATGTCGTTGGAATCATTGTCCTCGTCTTGGTGTTCCTGATCACCATTGTTGGAATCATCTTTGTTCAGGAGGGTGCAAGACGTTTACCCATAGTCAGCGCCAAGCGCCAGGTAGGAGGTACGGCGCTCCTCCCTAGTCGTCAGAGTTATCTCCCCCTCAAGCTCAATGCCGGTGGAGTGATGCCAATCATTTTCGCGTCAGCCCTCATCTTTTTGCCGATCACGGTCGCGAACGTCACCAATAATCCAATCCTGATTCGAGCAGCGAGTGCTTTAAATCCGAGCGCAGCCAATCCATGGCCTTACGCGATCGTGTTTTTCTCCCTGATTTTGGGATTCGCCTATTTCTATTCGTCGCTTTCCCTCAACCCGAGTGACATCGCCACCAACCTCAAACGAGGCGGAGTGGCCATTCCAGGAGTGAGACCCGGAAGTGCAACAGCTGCCTATCTAGAAGGAGTCAAAAATAGGTTGACTCTTCTTGGCGGACTTTTCCTCGGCGCTGTGGCCATTATTCCGTCAGCCGTTGAGAGGGCCACAGGAGTTACGACCTTCCAAGGGCTTGGAGCTACCTCACTTCTGATCCTGGTAGGTGTCGCTATCGACACCGCCAAGCAGGTTCAGACCTACGTGATCTCCCAGCGTTACGAAGGACTCGTTCGCCAATAAGGCATTACCACCAGTCAACCCAAATTTCCATGAAACAACGACTGCTTTTTTTAGGCCCCCCCGGCGCTGGTAAAGGAACCCAAGCGGCGCTTTTATGTGATCGTCATAGCTTGCGTCACCTTTCAACAGGCGACCTCCTTCGAGCGGAAGTCTCTGCTGGAACGGAACTTGGCAAACAAGCCGAAACCGTGATGAATCGCGGTGAGCTTGTATCCGACTCACTCGTGCTCGCCATCGTGAAAGCTCAGCTCGGAGCGCTGAATGGCCAGGGATGGCTGTTGGATGGATTCCCCCGCAATGTTGCACAGGCTGAGGCGCTCGATCCCCTGCTCCAAGAGCTCAACCAACCCATCGAAGCCGTGGTGCTCCTAGCCCTGGATGACGCTGTCTTAATCGAACGTTTGCTCTCCAGGGGCCGTGACGACGACAATGAAGCCGTGATCCGCAATCGGCTCGTGGTCTATGCAGACAAAACAGAGCCCCTGATTGAGCATTACCGACAACGCGGTTTGCTGCAATCGGTGGAAGCCCATGGCAACATCAAGGCGATCACCGATCGTATCGAAGATGTTCTTGCATAGGTCGCTGTGTTAAATTCGCTGTTTGGAATTTTGGAGAGCCACACCCCATGAAGGTGCGCGCCTCGGTCAAGAAAATGTGTGAAAAGTGCCGGGTGATTCGTCGCCATGGCCGGGTGATGGTGATTTGTCCAAACCCTAAGCACAAGCAGCGCCAGGGATGATCCCTAGCTCCACACTCTGACCGCATCATTCGCTGCCAAAAGGCGGCAACTGTTTCCCCTCGATTATTTGCTCAGTGGCAAGGATTGCTGGTGTAGACATTCCCCGCGATAAGCGGATCGAAGTCGCACTTACTTACATCTACGGAATCGGCTCAACTCGGGCCAAGACCATCCTCACCAAGGCCGGAGTCAACCCTGACATCCGCGTTAAGGATCTAGAGGACAACGATGTCCAGAAATTGCGCAACGCCACTGATTCCTTCACGATCGAGGGAGATTTGCGGCGACAAGAGGGTATGGCCCTCAAGCGCTTGCAAGACATCGGTTGCCTGCGTGGTCGTCGTCATCGGATGAACCTTCCAGTGCGTGGTCAACGCACCCGCACCAACGCCCGTACTCGTCGTGGCGCCAGGAAGACCGTGGCCGGCAAGAAGAAATAAGCCTGCCCGATTGATTCAATCGGTCTCTCTCTTCATTCAATAAAGCCCTATCCCCCTCAGGCTCTAGCCCATGGCCAAGCCCGCAAAGAAATCAGGCCCCAAAAAGGCCAAGCGCAATGTCCCCAACGGAGTTGCACACATTCAAAGCACGTTCAACAACACGATCGTGTCAATTACAGACAACACTGGAGAAGTTATCTCCTGGTCATCTGCTGGAGCCAGCGGGTTTAAAGGGGCTCGCAAAGGTACACCTTTCGCTGCTCAGACCGCTGCAGAAGCGGCAGCTCGCCGCGCACTCGAGCAAGGCATGCGCCAAATCGAGGTCCTTGTTCGTGGCCCAGGCTCCGGACGGGAAACAGCTATTCGCGCCCTCCAAGTTGCTGGCCTGGAGATCACTTTGATCCGCGACGTCACTCCCCTACCCCACAACGGGTGCCGCCGCGCTAAACGGCGGCGTGTCTGAAGATCTCAACGAAATAGTCCAAGTCCACTTTACTCTCCCCGCTACAGCCCGTGTTGCAATACCAGATCGACCGTATCGAGCATCAGATCACAGATGATCGCTCGCAAACCGGTGTTTTTCTCATCGGTCCCCTCGAGCGTGGTCAAGCAACGACTCTCGGGAACTCCCTCCGAAGGATGCTCATGGGCAACCTCGAGGGCACAGCAGTCACCGCTGTGCGCATTGCTGGAGTCAACCACGAGTACGCCACCATTCCAGGTGTGCGTGAAGACGTTCTTGACATTCTTCTCAACTGCAAGCAGCTCACTGTTAATAGTCGTACAGATGAGCTGGAAATCGGCCGTCTGATCGTCTCTGGGCCTGCAGTAGTCAAAGCAAAGGATCTCCAGTTCTCATCACAAGTCCAAGTCATTGATGGTGAGCGTCAAATTGCCACTGTCAGCGAGGGGCACAGCCTCGAATTGGAAGTTCATGTTGAGCGCGGCGTTGGTTATCGCCCCGTTGATCGCCACAACGAAGACACCAGTGCAATTGATCTGCTCCAGATCGATGCAGTGTTTATGCCTGTCCACCGCGTGAATTTCACGACGGACGAAACAGCCGTTGCCGAGGGTGGATCTGCTCGCGAACGACTCCGCATGGAAGTTGTGACTGATGGGTCGATGACTCCGGATGATGCGATTGCAGAGGCTGCTAATCAGCTCATCGAGCTGTTCCAGCCTCTAGCCACCGTCACCATGGTGGAAGAGCCAGGAATAGAACCCGAACCTTCTGCTGAAGCTCAAATTCCACTGGAAGAACTTAATCTTTCTGTCCGGGCTTACAACTGTCTCAAGCGCGCACAGGTGAACTCAGTCTCTGACCTCATGGGTTTCAGTTACGAAGATCTTCTCGAGATCAAAAACTTCGGCTCGAAGTCAGCTGATGAAGTGATCGAAGCTCTCGAGCGCATCGGCATTTCGATCCCCCAAAGTCGCACTAGCGTCTAACCATTACGTCCTTCAGTTTCTCTTAGAATCATGCGCCACCAATGTCGAGTTCCCTTGCTGGGCCGCCCGGCTGACCAACGCAAAGCGTTGCTTCGCGGACTCACAACACAACTAATCCGCGAAGGCAGGCTGACGACAACAAAAGTCAGGGCAAAAGCTCTGCGTGACCAAGCCGAGCGGATGATCACGTTGGCAAAGAACGGCAGTCTTGCCTCTAGGCGTCGGGTACTGGGCTACGTCTATGACAAGCAGTTGGTGCATGCCCTCTTTGATAAGGCTCCAACGCGTTATGGGGATCGCAATGGCGGTTACACCCGCATCACCCGCACGGTTCCCCGTCGTGGAGACAATGCTGAAATGGCCATTATTGAGCTCGTCTGATTCATTCAATCAGCACAGCTTCATCCATGTTGCCTGTGGTACCAAATCCCTCGTCTGAGGCTGAAAGCCCAATTCTTCAAAGAATTGCGATCAGCTTGCAGTATGAGGGATCTTTTTTTTGTGGTTGGCAACGTCAGACCCAGGGTCGTGGTCAGAGCGTGCAGGCAGTCCTGGAAAAAGCGATTGCGGCACTCGATCCACACCGCCCTATTAAGGCAATCGCAGCTGGAAGAACAGACGCGGGTGTCCATGCTTCAGGACAAGTCGTTCACTTTGACTGCAGCGGTCCCATACCAGCCAGTCGATGGGCACCAGCGCTCAACGGGCGCCTTCCTTCAAGCATCCGCGTGAGAGAAGCAATCCAACGTCCCTTGAGCTGGCATGCCTGCTATTCAGCAAGCTATCGGCGATATCGATACACGATTTACAACGGACGTCGTCCCAATTTATTTTTAGCTCCCTGGAGTTGGCATAGATACCACAGACGACTCGATGAGCAAGCGATGGAACAAGCGCTCTTTGGATTAATGGGAGAGCATGATTTTGCTGCCTTTCAACGTGCAGGCAGTCGCCGATCTCACTCAAGAACAACCATCCAAGACGTCAATATTGAACGTGACGGAGATCTCTTGAGCGTTGAGATTCAAGCCAGCGGCTTCTTATATGGAATGGTTCGGCTCTTGATGGGGCAGCTCATCGCTGTCGGCGAACACCGCCTAACCACGAAAAAATTTGAACAGCGCTGGCGGGAATGTCGACGTGACGAAGTGAGAGAAGCCGCCCCACCCCATGGGCTTTGCCTGCTGAGAGCCGGATACCCGGAGGATCTATTCAGCAAAGGTGGCTGGTACGATTGCCAACCGCGGTTTGCTTTGGCGACATGTGATCCCCCCCCGGATCCTCCGCCTTGGCCGCAAAACCAATAAGCCCATTGACTGAGGGAGCCAGTTGCATCGGTCTAGGAATCAAAAACCAAGACCAGCGACAAGGTAAGCTCGATCTTTGAGTTTTGATCAGACCACCAAGTGGCCTGATGCTCCCTGCCCAGCTCCGCCGCTCGCGACGGGGTATACGAGAACCGGCATGCCGGCGCGATGAACAAGACCTCCGTTCCCTCCATTGATTCGATCGACCGCCAGTGGTATCTGGTAGACGCAGAGAATCAAACCCTCGGTCGCCTAGCGACTGAAGTGGCTTCTGTGCTTCGTGGAAAAAACAAAGCCAGTTTCACCCCACATCTCGATACAGGCGATTTTGTGATTGTGGTGAACGCGGACAAGATCCGAGTTTCAGGCAAGAAGCCACAGCAGAAGCTGTATCGCCGTCACTCAGGCCGTCCAGGTGGCATGAAGGTTGAAACCTTCGAGCACCTCCAGGAGCGTCTGCCCGAACGAATCGTTGAGAAAGCCATTAAAGGAATGCTTCCTCACAACGCCCTGGGTCGTCAGTTGTTCCGCAAACTTAAGGTTTACAAGGGCACCGAGCATCCCCATGCCGCCCAGCAACCCAAGACCCTCCAGCTCGACCCTGCCGCTTCCGCACAATGAGTAGCTCAAACAACACCGTCGTTTATTGGGGCACAGGGCGTCGTAAGACCTCTGTAGCTCGCGTTCGCTTGGTGCCCGGCAATGGCACAATCACCATCAACGGACGTCCTGGCGACAACTATCTGAATTACAACCCCGCCTACCTGGCTGCTGTAAAAGCACCTCTTAAGACATTGGGGCTTAGCACCGAGTACGACGTCCTCGTCAATGTGCGCGGAGGTGGCCTGACAGGTCAGGCTGATGCAATCAAGCAAGGTGCTGCTCGGGCACTCTGTGAACTATCTATCGATAACCGCAAGCCACTTAAAACAGAAGGCCATCTCAGCCGAGATCCCCGTGCGAAAGAACGTCGCAAGTACGGACTGAAGAAGGCCCGTAAAGCGCCTCAGTTCTCTAAGCGCTGATTTTCACCACATCACCCACTTTTTTGTTTGCCATGCCTAAACGCGATATTCACCCCACCTGGTATCCGGACGCGAAGGTTATTTGCAACGGCGAAGTTGTAATGACCACCGGCTCTACTCAGCCTGAAATTAATGTCGATGTGTGGAGTGGAAACCATCCATTCTTCACAGGCACTCAGAAGATCCTCGACACCGAAGGGCGTGTGGATCGTTTCATGCGTAAGTACGGCATGGGAAGCGTTGACAACGCCTCGTCTGAGGCGAAAGCTACCAAAGACGAGACTTCCAAGGAGTCCTGATTGCTTATAGCGCCCATAAGCTCCCCTAACCCGGGAGCCCAACCTCCTCTCGCGGATTTTTTCTGAGCTTGGAGGTTTTTTGATTACTGCTCCCTGAGGGGATGGACACAACAACTCTGATCAGTCGCCTGGAAGCGGCCAGCAGCAGCTTCCACAATTTGGAGCGACAGCTAGCAGATCCCGATGTGGCAGCTGATCCACAGCGGCTTGAAACAATTGCCCGTGAGCGTTCACGCCTGGAACCTCTGGTGCTTGATTACACCAGCCTTCAGAAGGTGGAAGCGGAGCAGGTTCAAGCCAAAAGTCTGCTGAAAGAAAGCCGTGGCGATGCTGCCATGGAGGAGTTGGCCCAACAGGAACTTCAAGAACTCGATCACCAGCATGCCGATCTCGTTCAAAGGATCACCTTGGCTTTGTTGCCAAAGGATCCCAGAGACGAGCGCAGCGTGATGCTGGAAATCCGGGCTGGTGCTGGTGGAGATGAAGCCTGTCTTTGGGCTGGAGACTTAGCAAGAATGTATGAACGCTTCAGCAGTCGACGCGGGTGGAGTGTAAAACCGGTCAGCGCTAACGAAGCTGATTTAGGTGGCTACAAAGAATTGATTCTTTCGGTCAAAGGGGATGCCATCTTCAGCGAACTGAAATTTGAAGCTGGAGTCCATCGCGTGCAACGGGTGCCCTCAACAGAATCCCAAGGGCGTGTTCACACTTCGACGGCCACGGTTGCCGTGATGCCAGAGGCTGATCCCGTTGAAGTGCAGATCGACCCCCGTGACCTCGATATCAGCACCGCCAGGTCGGGCGGTGCTGGTGGCCAAAACGTCAACAAAGTCGAGACGGCGGTTGACCTCATGCACAAACCAACCGGAATCAGGGTGTTTTGCACCCAGGAGCGCTCGCAAATGCAAAACCGCGAACGCGCCCTTGAGATACTGCGCGCAAAGCTCTATGAACGCCAACTCGCTGAGGCGAATGCCACCGAAAGATCGGCGAGACGCGCCCAAGTGGGCACAGGGGACCGCAGCGAAAAAATCCGCACCTACAACGCCAAAGACAACCGGATGACAGATCACCGCCTCGGCCGAAACTTCAGTCTGGATCGCGTTCTGGAGGGGCAAATGGATGATGTGATCGATGCCTGTATCGCCGAAGAACAACGAGGCAAACTCGCCGATCTCAGCGAACAGAGCGATTGAACAGAGACCGACTAAGCAGAAACTGATTGAACAGAGACGGATTCAGCACCGATCACATACTTGGCCCATTCGAGATAGCGACCAGAGTCGATCTGGCGTACTGCTTCAAAGCTGAGACTGCTATGCGGACGCCGTGGTACACGATTTAAGGGCATCCCCGCCTCCTCAGGCGTTCGGCTTCCCTTGCGAACATTGCAGCTCAAACAAGCGGTGGTGATGTTGTCCCAAGTGTCACCTCCACCACGACTTCGGGGCATGACGTGATCGATCGAAAGCTGTTCAGAGCGCGAGCCGCAGTACTGACAACAATGGTTATCCCGCTGAAACACGTTGCGACGCGTTAGGGAAAGCTGGCGAAAAGGCACCCTTACGAACTGAACAAGACGGATCACGGTTGGCAAATGCGTGCCTTGACGGATCAACTTGCTTTGGTCATGCTCTAACCCTTCCGCTTTACCCTTCATCAACATCACCATGGCTCGCCGCCAAGTGGTGATGTTCAGTGGCTCGTAGGAGGCGTTGAGTACGAGAACTTGGCCCATGCAAGCCCCCTCAATAATCGCCATGCTATCGAGAATCACAGGGACATCACTGTGATCTTTACTACCCTGCTCGCATGCGAGATCAGATCGCCGCCGACCGAAACACTCCATGGATCCACAATCCAGAGGAGGCCAACCCTCGCCATCGCGCCTGGCTTGAGGTGTCGGATTCTGCGATCGAAGCCAATGCCCGTTCCCTAAAACGCCACCTTGGTCCATCCTGTGATCTGATGGCTGTGGTCAAGGCAGACGGCTATGGCCACGGTGCAGAAACCGTGGCCAAAGCCTCTGTCCGTGGCGGTGCAACGAGCTTTGGTGTCGCAACCCTCCAAGAGGGAATCGACCTAAGGAATGCAGGGCTCGATCAACCGGTGCTTGTATTGGGGCATCTTTCACAACCCGATGACCTCAGAGCCTGTCTGCAGTGGCGGCTGATGCCCACCCTCAGCAGCATGCGTGAGGCCTTGCTCTGTCAAAACCTGGCAGATAGCAGTGGTCGACGTTTCCCCGTCCAACTCAAGGTGGACACAGGGATGACCCGCCTGGGATGTGACTGGAAGGATGGCAACAGGCTGGCCGATGCAATCCAGCAGTTAGACCAACTCAGCCTCTGTGGCATCTACAGCCATTTGGCCTTAGCGGACGGAGAGCGGGACGGACATGCAGCCCAGGTGACCAAGCTCCAAGAAGACCGCTTCGAGAACATCACACGCGAACTGCGTAGCCCAACATTGAAACGTCATCTCGCAAACTCAGCAGGAACCCTGCGGGATTCGCGCCTTCATCACGACCTTGTGCGCGTGGGGCTCGCTCTGTACGGTCACTGCCCCAGCGAACATCTCGATGGGATTCTCAATCTGGAGCCTGCGATGAGCGTTAAGGCCAAAGTGAGCCTGATCCGCGACGTCCCTGCCGGAGTTGGCGTCAGCTATGGACATCGCTTTGTCACCCAGCGACCCAGTCGTCTGGCCATTGTCAGCATCGGCTATGCCGATGGAGTGAGCCGCTGCCTTTCGGGCCGCATCCATGCACTACATGCCGGCCACACACTTCCTCAAGTGGGAGCCATCACCATGGATCAGCTGATCCTTGATGCCACTGAACACAAGAGTTTGGAAAGCGGTGATGTTGTCACCTTGCTTGGCCGTGATGGCGAACAAACCATCAGCCCTAGATCCTGGGCAGAACTTGCAGATTCAATCCCCTGGGAAGTGCTCTGCAGTTTCAAGCATCGCTTGCCACGCCTAGTGATCTGAGCATTTGGCAGACCTCTTGGTACGATGGCTTTGCTGCTGGAGAGGTGGCTGAGTGGTTGAAAGCGGCTCCCTGCTAAGGAGTTACAGGAGGCAACTTCTGTCGAGGGTTCGAATCCCTCCCTCTCCGTTTCGAACACGTTTCTACGTCTGAGTTACTTCGCTTTGCGAAGAAGCCTAAAAGTGTAAAAATCAGTCATTAAATGCTTTACATCGTGGTGATCAAACTTCCTCGCGAACAGTCATCATTAGAAAACAAAAAACTATGAATAACGAGCTTAGGGCCTATTGCAATTCGCTTAACTGAAAGAGACTCACAGAGAGAGTTTCAGCAAAGCAGCATCAAAATAAATCCGCATTTTTATCACCCTAAGCGATTAAATAGCGCCCTAGACCTTTAAGCAAATACAACAATTTGCCACCGCAAAGCCTTTAGGACTCTTGGCAATTAATCCGTTAAGAATCCTGGCGAAAAGCGGCCAATCCCCTCGCGATTCCTGGCAGCAACTGGTTGTCATTGGCACGTTCAGCACCCACGCTGAACACCACCAACATCTGGGCTATTCCCTCAGGATCAGTCCACCAAGCGGCGTCATGCCTGGCCTGACTCATCCATCCGGCTTTGCTCCATAGCTTGCTGTTCTCCGGTAGGCCTTCGCCAAGAAAACCATCCACCTGATTTTCAGGATCAGCGCTCCTCTCGCCTTGATCTAAAGAGCGAGCGAGCGCTGAACGCAGCCGATGACAAGCCGGAGGGGAGAGCAGGCCGTCGGTCATCACCGCCTCTAACAACCGAGAGACTGCGGCAGTTGTTAATGCATTGCGGTTGCTGTTGTTCTCGCCATAAAACCTCTGTTCCCTCCCATAGGGACCATCCCCCCAGGTTTTCTGGCAGCAGTTCACCCGTTCAAGCTCAGTCCATCCAAAATCCGACAACCACTCATTCACCAATTGACGCTGACGCTGCCAGCTCACCCATGGTTCGCCCTGCAGGTCTGGCCCACTGGAAGAGCCCGTCAGATAGTCCACCACCAATCCAGTGGCATCGTTGCTGGAGACCCCAATCATGTCGTTAACGGCACGCCGTAATTCCAACGTTTCCAGCAAGAGGCCCTTTTGCAGCCAAGCCTCCACCGCAACGGCGTAGACCAATTTCACAACGCTGGCTGGATAGAGCGGCTTCTGATCAGCCCAGGCAGCACCAAGTCCGCTGCCCGTCGACAGATTGGCTTGGTCGTAGCGCACCCAATTCACGGCAATCTGCTCGTGCAATCCGGGGCGCCCTTGGTCAGCGAAATGATCAATCAAGCCGACGAGATACTCCTGCATCTCCGGCTCGGCACGGTAGAACGCCATATTCCTGGCATCAGTCAATGCCGACCCTAGGCACAGCGCTCACTCCCGAACAGCTACACAAAGAAAGCTGTTGGACCCTGAGTGCTGATGTTCAGGGTTATGCACGCAGCCATGGCAGCGGGTTGGCAACTCAAGCCTGTGCTGGCAGAGGCTTCCGAGTCCTAGATCATCCGGCTGCGAGCGCACGTCGCGTCAGAACGGCGTTAATTGAGGATGGATATCCCTGTTGGATGGCCATCGATGACCTCAACAGTCAGGCCCTAGCGCGCGCCGAATGGAGCCCACGCCTGCTCGATGCGGCGCACATCCAAGAGCATCTCCCGTTGGTGCTTCGGTGGCTGAAGGAAGCTGCCCAGATCCCCAATACCTACCTATGGGGGGGCACGATCGGCCCTGACCTCGACTGTTCAGGACTCGTGCAAACCGCCTTTGCCAGCCAAAGCATCTGGTTACCTCGAGATGCTTACCAACAAGAACGGTTTTGCAGCCCGGTGGCGGTCCGCCCCGGGAATGATCAACTGCTGCGCCCTGGAGATTTGTTGTTTTTCGGCACGGTACAGCGCTGCACCCATGTGGCCATTCACCTGGGACAAGGTCGCTACATGCACAGTTCGGGGCAAGAGCACGGCCGCAACGGCATTGGCATTGACAGCATCCATCCCTCTGACCAACACCCCGTGGCCTGCCACTACCGATCCGAACTTCGCGGAGCCGGCAGGGTGACGCGATGCCATGACGGCTCAACGCTTCCGTGAAGAGATTCCTCGATGCCGGATTAAGTTGCACGCATCGCTCCACATCTGGATGTCTCTGAGCCCAGCAGCACCCTCGAATGCGCCCGCAAACGAGGAGAGCAGCCTCGACGTATCCGTAGTGGTGCCGCTCTACAACGAAGAGGAGAGCCTGCCCGAACTGGTGGAGCAACTTCTCGTATCACTGCGGCCCACAGGGGAGCGCTTCGAGCTGGTTCTCGTCAATGACGGATCATCTGATCAGACCGCAGCAGTGCTCGAGCGGGTCAGCCAAGAGGTCCCAGAACTCGTTGGCGTGCTTCTGCGTAAAAACTACGGTCAAACCGCTGCGATGGCAGCGGGTTTTGATGTGGCCCGTGGCCGGGTCATCGTCAGCCTGGACGGCGATTTACAGAATGATCCAGCAGACATCCCTTTGCTCCTGGCGAAGCTGCGTGAGGGATATGACCTCGTAAGCGGTTGGCGTCATCAACGACAGGACGCCGAACTGCAGCGAAAGTTGCCATCGCGAATCGCCAACCGACTGATTGGCAGGGTCACAGGCGTAAAACTCCATGACTACGGCTGCTCCCTGAAGGCCTACGACCGGGCCGTTCTCTCTGATATGCGCCTATATGGAGAGCTTCACCGCTTCCTGCCCGCACTGGCTTTTATCGAAGGCGCACGGATCACGGAAGTCAAAGTGAATCACCGGGCAAGGCAGTACGGCAGCAGCAAATACGGAATTGATCGCACATTCCGCGTGCTCATGGACCTGCTCACCGTGTGGTTCATGAAGCGATTCCTCACGCGTCCGATGCACGTGTTCGGATTTGCAGGATTGATTGCGATCGCCTTGAGCGTGATTTCCAGTATTTATCTGCTGCTGATCAAGATGCAGGGAGCAGACATTGGCAACCGCCCCCTACTGACGCTGGCGGTGGTTTTGGGGTTAGCAGGAATTCAATTGTTCTGCTTTGGACTGTTGGCAGAGCTGCTCATTCGCACCTATCACGAAAGCCAAGGAAGACCCATCTATCGCATCCGCGCCACGTTGCGCGGGGGGCGCACGGGTTGAGCCGCGGCAGGAGAGGGGCCAGCACGGTGACGTTCGATCGCAGCAGCCGATAGCTGAACAATGCGAGCATCCGCATCTCGCAGTCCTCTTCTGAAAAGAGACACCGTCGAACGATGCCCCCATTCAAAGGCGATTTGAATCGCTTCCAATCGCTCATCCGGATGACCTTGGTTGAACGAATGCCGTAATCGCTTTCTCAGAGCAATCGCTTGGGCCTCTGAAGAAGGTCTCTGCCAAGCCTCCTGAACGTTTGTGGCATCGCCGATCGGCTCAGGAGAGGGAACCCCTTTGTCCAAGCCACCATCCACAAGCCCAAGTTGAGCTCGATTGATGGCCGCAACCATGCCTGCATCCGTACTGCTCAAAATTGTTTTGGAGGGACGCCGCCCTAATCCCCACAAGACAAGGACCAAAACAAACGCAGCGCCACCGGCAATGAGCTGATTCATCTGAAGGAGATCACGAAGATGAAGGATTGAACTTTTATGTCACCGTCCCGATTGAGGACGGGCCGCATCAAAGGCTTTCTATACAGTAATTAGACACATTTGGCGTAGCCATGACCGGAGAATTCGTCGCTGCCTGGATGCCCTCGGTTTTTGTTCCCCTTGTAGGAATCATGGGACCAGCCGTGGCTATGGCTCTGCTTTTCAATGTGATTGAAGCCACCGACTGATCGGCGGAGCACCCTCCCCAGATCACCTCTGCACATCGCAACCAACTCGCCTTCCCTTCCATGACCGTGACCCCCGTCGCCGACCCTACCGTCGGCAACCTGGCCACTCCTGTAAACAGCAGCTATTTCAGCAAGGCCTTCCTCAATGCCTTGCCCGCCTATCGCCCGGCTTTATCTCCCAACCGCCGTGGTCTTGAAATTGGCATGGCCCATGGATTCTTCCTCTACGGACCCTTCACGGTGTGTGGGCCCATGCGCTCAACGGACTACGCCACCACAGCGGGGCTCTTGGCCACGATTGGACTGGTTTCGATCTTGACCATCTGTCTGTCGATCTACGGCAGTGCGGGAAATGGACCCAACGTCCAGCCCCCTGACGCCACAATCGATAATCCACCGGCTGATCTGTTCACCAAAGCAGGCTGGGCTGAATTTGCTAGCGGCTTCTGGCTGGGCGGATGTGGCGGCGCTGCTTTCGCATGGTTCCTCACAGGAACTGCACTAGTGGCCCCACTCGTCGACATCGCAGGAGGAGTCTGGAGCGTGGGCTAAATCACGACAACCCAGACTTCAATCGACCATCAAAGCCCCTGTTGAGCGACTTTCCGCTCAACAGGGGCTTTCAACTGCCAAGATCAATTCGGTTGTGCAGCAGGTGCCGGCTTGCGGTCCATCTCCCAGCCGTTTCTGCGACGGCCTGTCCTTACCGTTGTCTGCAGCTTGCTCGTTCTGTTGGCAGGACTTGTATCGCTCTCTGGCTTGGGCCTGGAAGACCTACCCCAGTTGGCCCCAACCCAGGTCAGCGTGACAGCTCGCTTCCCTGCTGCGTCTCCTGATGTGGTGGAGCAGAGCGTCACAACTGTGCTGGAGCAACAACTCAATGGGCTCAGCGATCTCGACAGCATTCAGTCCACAAGCAGTGAAGGGCAATCAAGGATCAGCCTCCGCTTCAAGGAAGGCAGCCCTCAACTGAACGCGATCAAAGTCCAAAACGAAGTCAATTTGGCGCTGCGCCGATTACCGCAAGCCGTTACTCGCCAGGGGCTCAGCGTGAATCGCTCTTCTAGCGACTTATTGATGATCCTGGGCTTTAGCCATCCACAAGATCTCTACGTTCCCACCTTTCTCCCAGGGTGGCTTGAACAGTCGCTCAGAGAATCGCTGAGATCCATTGCCGGCGTCGGAGATATTCGTGTGTTCGGAAGCAGCGAATTGGCCTATCGCCTGTGGATGGATCCTCAAAAACTAGAGCAAGCCAATCTCACAATTACAGATGTGAGCACAGCGCTCATCGAGCAAAACGTTCTGGCGGCAATCGGCGCTCTCGGCAGCGCACCGGCTCCAACAGGACAACTTCTCAGCCTTCCTGTCGAAGCCGACGGTCGCTTGCGCAGCCAGGACGAACTTGAAAACCTGGTGATCAAACGATTGACCAATGGGGGACTGATTCGACTCAAAGATGTCGGCCGCGTCAGCCTTGGGCAACGCAGTTATGGAAGAGCTGCGATCAATCTTCAGGGAGAACGTTCCGTTGCCGTAGGGATCTATCAAAGAGATGGAGTGAATGCCCTTGCTCTCAGTCGAAGCATTCGCCGAAATCTCGCGAAACTCGAATCTGGATTTCCGCCCGGAATCACGATGCAAACCATCGTCGATTCGGCCGACACAATCCAAGCCAATCTCGATCGCACCGTTGCGACTCTCCGCGATGCAGTCCTGCTGGTTTTAGTTGTTTTGGTACTTTTCCTGGGGCGATGGCGATTAGCCATGGTGCCGGGGATTGCCGTACCCATTTCGTTGGTAGGCAGCTTGTTGGTAATCCGCCTCAGCGGTTCAGATATCAACAGTTTGATTCTGTTCGGGCTAATCCTTGCAACAGGCATTGTTGTGGACGATGCCATCGTTGTAAGCGAGGAAATTGCCGATCGCATTGAAAAAGGAGACCCACCTCTAAAGGCAGCTGAAACGGCGATGCAGGAATTGGCCGGAGCAATCGTGGCCACATCCTTGGTTCTGGTGGCGGTATTCGTTCCTGTTCTGCTGATTCCAGGGTCGATTGGTCGCCTCTATGAACCCATTGCCTTGACGATTACGGCTGCCATTGTTTTTTCGACTCTGAACGCCCTGACTTTCACGCCAATGGCATCAGCAAGGGTCCTCACTCCTGGGAATGGCCACCTGCCAGGAGTGATCCGACGACTCAGCGATCGACTCCGCAGGGCCATGCAGGGCACTGAAGTGCATTACTCACGAATGCTGCGCAAGCTCTTGGATCGACCCAATCGGGTAGGCATCGTTTTAATGATCAGCTTGATCGCCACGGGAGTCGTCCTTATCAACACGCCGACAGCCTTTATACCCAACGAAGACCAGGGGCAAATTCGTGGTTATTTCACCTTGTCGGAAGGCGCGAGCCTGGAACGAAGCATCTCAAGCATGGATGCCATTCGCGCTGTCGTTGAGAAAGAGCCACTGATCCGGTCGGGGAACTTCTATGCGGGGAGTTCGTTCGGGCAAAGCGGGGAAGACAAGGGTTCCTTTTACCTGAGATTGAAGCCCATACAGGAGAGAGGCGGTGCAGAGCAGAGCGATCAAGCCATCAAGCGACGCCTGCAAAAAGCCCTGAATCGTGCGATTAGCGATGCCAGAGTTGTGCTGATCACACCGCCAACCGTGCGTGGGTTTAGCGGTGATTCAGCCTTGAACATTGAGCTTCTAGACCGCAGCGGTGGCCAACTGAGCCTGGTCCAATTCGAACAAGTCGCCAATGCCTTCATTGCGAGCGCAAAGGAAACGGGCAAATTTGAACGGGTCAGCACCCGTTTCGACTCCAGCGCCCCGAGATGGCGCCTCGTTTTAGACCGCGACCAAATGGCTGCACTGAATCTCTCCTATAGAGAAACTCTGAATTCGATTGGTATGTCCATCGGCGGACGCTATCTCGATGACACCTACGCCGACGGAGAGATTCGCAGCATCTGGATCCAAATGGAAGGCAGCGATCGCAATCGCCCAGAGGACATCCAATCCCTCATGCTCCGAAATCGTGATGGGGAGCTCGTCAGCGCGGAAAGCGTGGCGCGACTTGAAAAAGTTGAAGGCACAGGATCGATTGATCACTACGCCCTCAACCGTTCCATCCGAGTGAGCGCCGTGCCGGGGAAAGGAACAAGTAGTGGGCAAGCCATCAACATCCTCGAGACAGCAGGCGAACAAATTGGAGGGGACAACATCGGGCTTGCCTTTACAGGCCTAGCGGAGGAAGAAAGAGTGGCCGAAGGCGTCACTTGGGCCTTCTTTGGTTTGAGCATTCTGGTGGTCTATTTGTTACTCGCCGGTCTCTACGAAAGCTTTCTCGACCCCCTTGTGATTCTGCTGACAGTTCCTCTGGCACTGCTCGGTGCGCTGATCGGAATCAAACTGCGTGGGCTACCGCTAGACGTTTACGGCCAGATGGGCCTACTCGTGCTCGTGAGCTTGGCAGCAAAGAATGGGATTCTGATTGTGGAATTTGCCAATCAGAGGCTCCGCTCAGGATTACCTCTTCGAGAGGCCATCACCGATGCAGCGGAAGAGCGCATGCGTCCAATTGTTCTGACAGCGATTACCTCTTTGGCTGGATTTCTGCCATTACTGCTGGCCAGCGGGACAGGTTCGGCTAGTCGAGTCAGCATTGGCACGGTGGTCTTCAGTGGCTTGCTGGTCTCCACACTGCTCTCTTTATTTGTTGTTCCAGCCGTTTATTTGAGCCTCAAAGGCTGGAGGGAAAGGGTTCAAATTCAGCGCTCAACAGGCAATTGAAAAACCGGTTGAAGCAAAAAAGAGATAGGTTCACTCAACAAGACGATCACTGCACCCCACGTGGAAGCTGCATGACACCGACCGCTAAGACGATGGGCAAAGACATGGCGCCTAGCAACTACCCCAAACGGATCGACTTCAAACTCGCTCCATTTATGGCCAGCGATGATCGCATCGCGAGCTGGCAGATCCTGAACACCGTTGTCCCGATCATCGCGGTGGCAATAGCGATGTCTGCGGTCACAACATCGTTCAACATCACAGCCATCGTGATGACACCCTTGCTGTTGGTATTGATGGTTCTGCTGCTCAGTCGCAGCTTCTCTCTAATGCATGACTGCGGACATCAGAGTCTGTTCAGTTCCAAACGGTGGAATCGAATTGCTGGCTTCGGGTTGAGTTTGATTCACGGCATGCCACAACATCCCTGGTCACGAGGACACGCCTTCCATCACAAACACAATGGAAATTGGGACCGCTATCGAGGACCAGTTGCTGTAATCACACGCGAGGAATACGAAGCGCGATCTCCACGTTCGCAGTGGCTCTATCGAACCTTGCGCCATCCATTGCTGCTGTTCCCTGGTGGATTCTTTTATCTCATCATTAAGTCAAGGATTGCCTTACTTTTAAGCTTTTTTGAATTCATTGGCCACTTCATTAAAAGTACAATAGAGATGGTAAAAACTGGTTCATGGATATCATCAAAACAAGTTTGTTTGAATTATAAATCTAGCTTCTTTTACACTGGTGGAGAATGTATAGATATGATCGCTAACACTGCAATCGTTGGGATGCTTTGGTGGTGGATCGGGAGTTCCATTGGCTACGCACACTTCTGGATCCTTTACGTATTAGTCATGAGCTGCAGTGCAGCGGTAATGATTGCCGTCTTTTTCATACAACATAATTTTCCCGAATCGTATACAAGTGGTGAAGACAACTGGAGTTATTTCCGTGGTGCTCTATCCGGATCCTCCTTCCTGCAAATGCCTGCAGTTTTGAATTGGTTTACCGCCGATATCGCTTATCACCATATTCACCATCTTTCTGAACGCATTCCGAACTACCGACTAAAAGAATGTCATGAAGCAAATATCCACCTCGCAAGCAATGTTCACAGGCTGTATCTATCTCAAATTGGAGATTGCTTCTCTCTCATCATTTGGGACAGGGAACGCCTCGAGCTGGTTTCACTCTTCGCCTAATCCGATCTCTAATTCCATGCTTTGCTGAAGCGCATGCGGTTTAAGGCTGGCCTCCAGGAATGACAAAGCCCATACAATCTCAGCCTCATCAATCGATAAGGTATTCGTCTAGTTGAGGCCGACTCCTTGGTAGCTCCCACATTGCATCAGGCCTCATCCGAGCAAGCCCGTTTTTTTGATTACCGCTCCGCTGCAAACCCCCAACAGAATGGGCTGATTGAATCGGTTCCTTATCGGTCGTTTTCGCCAGATTTTTTCGATCAAACCGGTTGCGATGTTCTTCCTCTCGATCTGAGTGAACAACTGGGTTGCTCTGGCCCAGCCACCGGTCCTTCTCTTTGCGCCAATTTTGTTCGCCTTGACTGTGGTGATCAACGCACAAGTGCTGTTGCGACAAGTCAGCTGTTTTTCGTCACGAATGGAGAAGGGGAGACGCAAGCCTGTGGACAAACATTCCAATGGTCAAAAGGAGACATTTTGGTGCTGCCTGCCGGTGGCGACGCGATTCACACCACCCACAAAAAAGCAGGTCTGTATTGGGTGCATGATGCACCGCTCCTTCGTTACCTCGGAGTTGAACCAGCTCAAGCTCGCTTTGAGCCCAGCGTCTACAGCCATCGGGACAGCAAACGACATCTAGAAGAGATTGCGAACAGCCCCAACGGTGCTCGCGCCAACCGTGTCAGCGTTTTGCTTGGAAACAGCAATTTCCCTCAGACGCGAACGATCACCCATACGTTATGGGCCATGCTCGGAATCTTGCCTGCTGGCGAGATACAGCGACCCCACCGCCACCAATCCATCGCTCTTGATTTCGCTGTTGATTGCCAACCCGGCTGCTACACCATGATCGGCACGAAGCTTGATGCAAACGGGATGATTATCAATGGGCATCGAGAAGATTGGGTCCCAGGAGCGGCCTTCGTGACACCACCTGGTTATTGGCATTCTCACCACAACGAGTCCGGTGCCGATGCCTACGTGCTGCCGATTCAAGATGCGGGCCTGCACACCTACCTGCGAACGCTGGACATCGCCTTTAGCGGCGGCAATTAAACAAAAACGCCCCAACAGCAGCAGAGATCAGAAGCAAACAATGCATGAAGCCAAAGCTCTTATTGGGCTTGATGGTTCTTCGGATGTTTGTCTAGCTGGATGATTGATTCACATAAAAAAACCCGCCCGGAAGACCGGACGGGTGAATCTCTGAGAAACGGCTCGTTAATCAAGCAGAGGTTTGAACTGAATCAGCCAAACTTGCCAGAGGTGGAGGCGATCAAGAAGGCGCCGTAGGTGAGGATGTACCCGATCGTGAAGTGAGCAAGACCCACAACACGAGCCTGGACGATGGAGAGTGCCACAGGCTTATCGCGCCAGCCAACAAGATTGGCCAGAGGAGTGCGCTGATGAGCCCAAACGATGGTCTCAATCAACTCCTGCCAATAACCACGCCAGGAGATCAGGAACATGAATCCTGTCGCCCAAACCAAGTGACCGAACAAGAACATCCAAGACCAAACAGCCAGGTTGTTGCTGCCAAATGGGTTGTAGCCATTGATCAGCTGTGAACTGTTCAGCCAGAGGTAGTCGCGGAACCAGCCCATCAGGTAGGTACTGGACTCGTTGAACTGAGCCACGTTGCCCTGCCAAATCGCAAGGTGCTTCCAGTGCCAGTAGAAGGTGACCCAACCCACTGTGTTCAAAGCCCAGAAGACAGCTAGATAGAAAGAGTCCCAAGCAGAGATATCACAGGTACCGCCACGGCCAGGGCCGTCGCAGGGGAAGGAGTAACCGAAGTCCTTCTTGTCAGGCATCAACTTGGATCCACGTGCATCCAGAGCACCCTTCACAAGGATCAAGGTGGTGGTGTGGAGTCCTAGAGCGATGGCGTGGTGAACAAGGAAGTCACCAGGGCCAATCGGCAGGAACAAGTCGTTGCTGCCACGAACACCGTTGATGGCATCCATCCAACCGCCCATGTACGCAGCGTTGGCATTGGCAGCAGCACCACCAGCGTTCGCTAGGAGAACATCGAAGCCGTAAATCGCTTTGCCGGAAGCAGCCTGGACGAACTGTGCAAAGACAGGCTCTACCAAGATCTGCTTCTCAGGAGTTCCAAACGCCACAACCACGTCGTTATGGACGTATAGGCCGAGGGTATGAAAGCCCAGGAAAAGAGAGACCCAGCTCAAGTGACTAATAATGGCTTCTTTGTGCTCGAGCATCCGAGCCAGGACGTTGTCCTTGTTGGCTTCGGGGTCGTAATCGCGGATAAAGAAGATCGCACCGTGAGCGAAGGCACCACACATCAAGAAGATGGCGATGTACTGGTGATGGGTGTAAAGCGCTGCCGAGGTTGTGTAGTCCTTCGCGATGAACGCGTACGACGGCATTGCATACATGTGCTGTGCAACCAAGCTGGTGATCACGCCAAGAGAGGCGAGAGCAAGACCAAGCTGGAAGTGCAGGCTGTTGTTGATGGTGTCGTAGAGACCTTTGTGGCCAGCACCCAAGTTGCCGGGAGTTCCGGCTGGTGGGTTGTGCGCTTCAAGGATCTCTCGGATGGAGTGACCGATTCCGAAGTTCGTCCGATACATGTGGCCGGCGATCACGAAGATCACGCCAATGGCCAAATGGTGATGGGCGATATCGGTAAGCCAAAGGGCTTCGGTCTGAGGGTGGAAGCCACCGAGGAAGGTCAGGATCGCAGTGCCTGATCCTTCAGCGGTACCAAAAACCTGACCGGTGGTGTCAGGGCTTTGGGCATACACGCCCCAATTTCCGGTGAAGAATGGACCCAGCCCAGCTGGGTGAGGCATCACGTTGAGGAAGTTGTCCCAACCAACGTGCTGACCACGGGACTCAGGAATAGCCACGTGAACCAGGTGACCGGTCCATGCAATGGAGCTGAATCCGAACAGAACAGCCAGGTGGTGGTTCAGGCGGGATTCGGCGTTTTTAAACCAAGCAAGGGACGGACGGAACTTGGGCTGCAAGTGCAGCCAACCAGCGAACAGAGCCCAAGCCGACAGGATCATCATGAAGATGGATCCCTGATACAGCTCGGCATTCGTGGTCATGCCGATCGTGTAAAACCAGTGATAGAGGCCTGAATAGGCAATATTCACAGGAGAGGATGCACCCGCTTGAGTAAAGGCGTCAATCGCGCCTTGACCGAAGTGGGGATCCCAAATTGCATGAGCGATGGGGCGCACGTGCAGTGGGTCGGCGACCCACTGCTCGAAGTTGCCCTGCCAGGCGATATGGAACAGGTTTCCCGAAACCCAGAGACCGATGATGGCGAGATGCCCGAAATGGGTGGAGAAGAGCTTTTGGTAAAGCTTCTCCTCCGTCATTCCGTCATGGCTCTCGAAGTCGTGAGCCGTGGCGATCCCGTACCAGATGCGGCGGGTTGTCGGGTCCTGTGCCAGACCCGGGCTAAACGAAGGAAATTTCGTTGCCATTAGAAGGGAAGGTCAGGTAGGTCAGCCGACCACAAGGATGTGGGCGTGGAAGAAGGCCCATGTTGTCGCGATGCCGCCCAAAAGGTAATGAGCGACACCCACGGCACGGCCCTGGGTGATTGAGAGTGCACGGGGCTGGATGGCAGGTGCCACCTTCAGCTTGTTGTGAGCCCAAACGATGGACTCAATCAACTCCTGCCAGTAGCCGCGGCCACTGAACAAGAACATCAAGCTGAAGGCCCAGACAAAGTGAGCACCAAGGAACATCAGGCCATAGGCACTGGTGCTCGATCCGTAGCTGTTGACTACTTGAGCGGCTTGAGCCCACAGGTAATCACGTAGCCAGCCATTAATGGTGATTGCACTGTTGGCGAAGTTGCCATTTGTGATGTGTTGGACACTGCCATCAGCATTCACGGTTCCCCAAACATCGCTTTGCATCTTCCAGCTGAAGTGGAAAATCACGATGGACAGGGAGTTGTACATCCAAAACAGCCCTAGGAACACATGGTCCCAAGCAGACACCTGACAGGTGCCACCTCGGCCAGGTCCGTCGCAAGGGAAGCGGAAGCCCAGGTTTGCTTTATCTGGAACGAGGCGAGAGCTACGGGCATAGAGCACACCTTTGAGAAGGATCAACACAGTCACGTGAATCGTGAATGCGTGAATGTGGTGCACCATGAAGTCAGCGGTCCCGAGAGGAATCGCTGCTGCAGCAACCTTGCCACCAACGGCAATTGTGGAGCCGTTGAACACTTCGCTAACACCAGCAAGTGCGTTAGGAGCGGTGCTACCGGCAGCTCCGGCATGCAAACCCTGGATCCACTGAGCGAAAACAGGCTTCAGCTGGATGGCTGAATCACTAAACATGTCCTGGGGTCGCCCCAGAGCACGCATTGTGTCGTTGTGGATGTAGAGGCCAAAGCTATGGAAGCCCAACCAAATGCACACCCAGTTCAGGTGGCTGATCAGGGCATCGCGAGCTTTGAGAACGCGATCGAGCACGTTATCCACATGCTTGGCAGGGTCGTAATCGCGAATCATGGCGATGGCTGCGTGAGCAGCAGCGCCAACGATTAAGAAACCGCCGATCCACATGTGGTGGGTGAACAGTCCGATCTGAGTCGGGTAGTCAATCGCCATATATGGATACGGAGGCATCGCATACATGTGCTGAGCCACGATGATGCTCAGCGAACCGAGCATGGCCAGATTGACCCCCAACTGAGCATGCCAAGAGGTCGTCATGAACTCAAAGAGTCCGTCATGCCCCTTGGTTGCAGGGAACAGGAGGGGATCACCCTTCTGCCCTTCGAGGATCTCCTTGATGGAGTGCCCGATGCCCCAGTTCGTGCGGTACATGTGACCAGCCACGATGAACAGGACCGCGATGGCTAGGTGGTGATGAGCGATATCGCTCATCCACATGCTTCCGGTGACTGGATTAATTCCACCTTTAAAGGTCAGGAAGTCGCTGTATGCAGCCCAATCACCAGAGAAGAAGGCACCGATACCGGCGCCAAATCCTGGATAGAGCTGCGCGATCAAATCCTGGTTAAAGAATTCGTGGGGCAGTGGAATGTCTGCGACAGAAGCAATGGTCTTGCCATTGAGCACCAGCGGCTGGCCGGCGTCGATGGCATCCATCAACTTGGTCGTCGGCAGAGACACATGCAGAAGGTGACCGGTCCAAGAAAGTGAACCGAGACCGAGCAAACCTGCCAAGTGGTGGTTGAGCATCGACTCAACGTTCTGGAACCACTCGAGCTTTGGAGCTGCCTTGTGGTAGTGGAAAACACCAGCATTGAGCATGAGACCGGCCATCACCAAAGCGCCGATGGCAAGCGACATCAGCTGAGTCTCATTCGTGATGCCCCATGCACGCCAGACGTGAAAGAGGCCAGAAGTGATCTGAATGCCTTGGAAACCGGCACCCATATCACCATTGAGAATCTCCTGGCCAAACACGGGCCATACCACCTGAGCACTTGGCTTCACGTGGGTGGGATCGGCGAGCCAGCCGGAGAAGTTGGAGAAGCGGGCTCCGTGGAAGAAAGCGCCGCTTAGCCAGATGAAGATCACGGCCAAATGGCCGAAGTGAGCACTAAAGATCTTCCGAGAAACCTCTTCAAGGTCACTCGTATGACTATCGAAATCGTGAGCGTTGGCGTGGAGGTTCCAAACCCAGGTTGTGGTCTTGGGGCCTTTCGCGAGAGTTCGGTCGAAATGTCCGGGCTTGCCGAACAATTCAAAGGTTGCTGGATTGTCAACCTTTTCGACTTGGCTCTTCGCGGTGCTCCCACGCTCTGGTGGGCTAATGGTCATCGAGTCGTTCCTCGAGGGACGGGATCGAGGTGGAGGGCCACCCCTCCGGAGAACCGGACAGTTCGCCGGGGCCCCGGCCATAGCCCGAAGGCTTTAGCCGGGCGCCAGCTCAAGCCAGGAAAACCCTGGCTATCACTGGTGCTTTGGGCCCCAAAGAGGGGACCGCTGATCCGAGCATAGAGTCGCGAGAGGGTCTAAACCATCATCGAGTTACAAAGGTTCAATCCGACGACGAACCAGTCTGCAACTGGGGTCTTGTTTGCAGGTGGTGTCAGCGAGAACATCCCAGTAAAGACAAAAAACTATCAACAAGCCGCTTATTTGCATTATCTAATTAATACTCAGTCAGCGCCCTGGACCTGAGTAGTGGAGCCATTCAGAATGGCGACACATCCTCTCCGCTCCATGGATAAATCGGGCCGGCGACACGCAAGCATCCGATGGTTCGCAGCGCTCTTCGTACTGATCCTCCTGTGTGGCATTGGACAACCCGTTCTGGCCATTCCGCCCTTGCCCTGGGCCAATCAGCGCAACTCGGGGTCCGCTCCTAATCAAGGCACGAATTTTCCCACCCAAAACCCCTCAGGCCGTCTTCGAGAAGTGGGGCCACCTGGCGCCGTTCAGCAGTTTCATCAAGCCTTAGCCAAGCATCATCCCCAGCTCTCGCTCATCAGCCCCTTGGATGGGACCCAGCTCAAGGGCGGTCCACTCAATCTGGAATTAAAAATCGAGGATTGGCCCCTCGCTAACGACCGCGAACTCGGGCTCGGAGCCCACGTCGCAATTCAAATTGATGACCAAGCAGCTATCCGTCTAAGTGAACGAAACGGAAACCGAGTAACGCTTGAACTCCCCCCCTTGAGTCCGGGGAGCCACAGGTTCACGGCCTATGCGGCCTATCCCTGGGGAGAAGCCGTCAAAACTCCTGGTGCCAGCTTGCATTGGTCTGTAGATCAGCTGCGGCCCCTCATGGGTACGCAGCCAAAAATCGATGCCCCTTGGTTGGCGGTGGTGAGTCCAGCTGAGCTTGGGGGTGACAGTCCATTGCTGCTCGATTGGTTGGTATGGAATGCTCCACTTCAAAACCTCAGAGCTGGAGATGCTCGCTGGCGTCTACGCATCACCGTTAACGACGACAGCTTTGTAGTGGACCAACAAGATGCCCTTTGGCTCCAGGGAATCGACAACCACAAAGGAATCAACACCGTTCAGATGGAGTTGCTGAATGGGATCGGTGAATCGCTCGAGCCAATGTTCAACAACCAATTAAGAGCGGTCCCTGAGCAGCAGAACCTAAAACCGATTTGGTTGCAATCCAGCCTTGATGACACGCAACTAGCCCGTTTGTTGGGTGAAGCCAAGCCTGAAGACCCGAGCGCAACGCAAGAGCTCTTAAGAGAAGAAGACATCCTTGGACTGGAGGGCGCCGAGACCGCGGCTCCAAATGAACAAGTGCTTAAGGAAGAGGCTCTAAAAGGAAAGGCTGTGGATGAACAAGCCATGGGTGAACAAGGTATGGATGAAAAGGCTCTGGACAGGGAAGCGGAGGGAGAAGAGCTCGCTGAGCTGGAGGATTTGAAGATCAACCCAGCAAAAACAACGTCATTGTCAGAAGCAGCATTGCCTGAAACAGCGTTACAAGAAAAAGCCATGCCAGAGAAGGAAGTTGACACCGCTGAGGGACCCATTTCAAAAGCAAGGACTCCTTCGGAACACTCGCCTGAACCCAGCAAGCCCGTTGCCCCGGAGCCCGAAACCCCATCAAAGGCTCCGTCTATCAGCATCGAACCAGAAAGAATTTCTCCAACCAGCACCCTGGGAGGATCAGCCCGGGAGCTATTGAACCCCGATGGCACCCTGCGTTGACATCCGAAACTCCTGTCCTGAAAGACTCCTCTCCTCCGTTCGCTGCACGGCGATTGGCCCTAGGGCTGTCCTCGAGGGCCTGGCCTTTGATGCAAAGGCTTCAGCAATCTGGCCTCACTGATCAACTGGCACTCACTCCCGGTGCAGCCGCCAGCATTGCTGATCGAGATGGAACGTGTCTGGTGAACTCAGCTGCGGTGCTGATCCAGCAGCACTGGCAAGAGGGGGGAGTGCTGATGGTGATCGGAGCAATAGGTGCCGTCACCCGTTTGATTGCTCCACTGTTGAAGGACAAAGAAAATGACCCTGCAGTCCTGGTGCTCGATGCAGAGGGGCAAAGAGTGATCTCATTGCTTGGTGGTCACCAAGCTGGTGCCGAACAATTAAGCCGGGAGGTCGCCGCCACCCTTGGAGGGGAAGCGGTTCTGAGCGGAGACAGTGCTGTTTCAGGCCGTCTTGCGACAGATGCGTTCGGACATGCTTGGGGATGGAAACGCGGCGGAACAAGCGCTAACTGGACCCAACTGATGAAGGCTCAAGCGCGTGGAGAGTCGACCCGCCTCATCCAATCGATGGGGAGCAAGCTGTGGCAAAGCAGTTCGGCGGCTCAAGCCAGCCAGCTTCTAAGCCTTGATGCTGAGGAAGGCAGTGCTAACGCAGAAAGTGCAATTCCAACTCTGGCGATCAGCACATCCATGGCCCATGCGGGGGCATGCACTTGGCACCCGGCTCTGCTTTGGATTGGAATTGGCTGCGAACGCGACACAAGCTTGAACCTTGTCCAGCGCGCCGTGAGCAACGCCCTCGAGGAGGCGGGCCTGGCAGAGGCCGCCGTTGCAGGCATCAGCAGCATCGATCTCAAGGGCGATGAACGGGCGCTCCGGGATCTCGCACAGCATCACCATTGGCCCTTCAGCTTGCACAAAGCAACAGCACTAAATCGTGTGCCGGTGCCAACCCCATCCGAGGTGGTTGCTGCAGAAATGGGAACCGGATCGGTTGCAGAAGCCGCAGCATTACTAAGTGCTGGAGATAACGGACAACTCAAACTGCACAAACGGATCACCCACTCCAACGACGAGGAACGCGGCGCCGTCACCGTCGCGATTGCCGAAAGCATGGAGGCCCATGCACCCCAGCGCGGCGAATTACACCTAGTCGGAAGTGGTCCAGGTGATCTGGCCCTCCTCACGCCTGAAGCCCGCAGTGCCCTAGTGCGCTGTCCTGCCTGGGTGGGATACGGGCTCTACCTGGACTTACTGGAACCGCTGCGCCGTCCGGATCAGATCCGGTTGGATGGGCAACTCACCATGGAAAGAGACCGCTGCCAGAAAGCTCTGAGTCTTGCTCGCCAAGGCGTTCGGGTGGCGTTGGTGTCATCTGGCGACAGCGGGATTTATGGAATGGCAGGGCTCGCGCTCGAGCTCTGGTTGGACTTACCAGAGGACGAACGACCTCGCTTTGCCGTGCATCCAGGAATCTCTGCACTGCAGCTTGCAGCGGCAAAAGCTGGTGCACCGCTGATGCATGACTTCTGCACCGTGAGTTTGAGCGATCGCCTCACCCCATGGGAGGTGATTGAACGACGACTAGAAGGAGCTGCCAAGGGCGATTTCGTCGTTGCTCTCTACAACCCCCGCTCCAAAGGACGTGATTGGCAGCTACAACGTGCCAAAGACATCCTGCTAACCCAACGCCCTGACTCCACACCTGTTGTGATGGCAAGACAATTAGGTCGACAAGAGGAAAACGTGTCGTTCTGCCGGCTCGACAGCTTGCCCGTTGACACTGTTGACATGCTGACTGTTCTGGTTATCGGGAATAGCAGCAGCAGACTGGAAGGGGGCCGAATGGTGACTCCCCGCGGGTATCCAGGTGCAGAACTCAGTTGAGCGCGACTCATAGAGTCGGGATGACAGGATTCGAACCTGCGGCCCCTTCGTCCCGAACGAAGTGCGCTACCAAGCTGCGCTACATCCCGATGAGGCGACTTTAAGAGATGACGTCCATTCAGAAACCTGACTGGTTGCGCGTCAAAGCCCCCCAGCGCGAGCGCATTGGCGAGGTGGCCGACCTGCTGCTGGACCTCAAGCTGAACACCGTTTGCCAGGAGGCAAGCTGCCCGAATATTGGCGAATGCTTTGCCGGAGGGACCGCGACGTTCCTGATCATGGGGCCTGGCTGCACACGTGCCTGTCCTTACTGCGACATCGACTTCGACAAGAGCGTCCGCGCACTCGATCCAACCGAACCCCAACGACTAGGGGAGGCCGTATCGCGGCTTGGGCTCAAACACGTTGTGATCACATCAGTGAACCGCGATGACCTTGAGGACGGTGGGGCCTCTCAGTTCGTGGCCTGTATCGAACAGGTGAAGCAACACTCGCCGCTCACCACGATTGAGCTGCTCATTCCCGATTTATGCGGAAATTGGGATGCTCTAGCCACGGTGATGGAGGCATCACCCCACGTGCTCAATCACAACATTGAAACGGTGCCGCGGCTGTATCGCCGAGCTCGTCCGCAGGGGGTCTACGAGCGCTCCCTTGAACTTCTCAAACGGGTTCGCGATGGCTGGCCGCGGTCATACAGCAAATCTGGATTGATGGTGGGCCTCGGCGAAAGCGATACGGAAGTGATCGAGGTGCTTCGCGACCTACGTGAGCACCAAGTAGATATCGTCACCATCGGCCAATATTTATCTCCTGGCCCCAAGCACCTAAGCGTGGACCGGTTCGTAACTCCGGAGCAGTTCGAGAGCTACCGCCTCAAAGGCGAACAAGAAATTGGCTTTCTACAAGTGGTCAGCACTCCGCTCACCCGCAGCAGTTACCACGCAGGGGAAGTGCAGAAACTGATGACCATTCACCCTCGCTGAATACTCCATATCAACAGCAAGTACAGCAGCGATCAGGCCTGAACTAAGCCCGAAGACTCCCTTCCACAGGCTTCCACTCATGCAGAGTCCAGTCCACAAGTTTTCTAGCAATCATTGGATCGGCAGCGATGAACACTTTTGCTACCTCGTAGCTATCGGCCTCGAAGACCAATAAACCTCCCCCACCTGGCTTGTGTTGACCATCCACAAGGAAACCACTGGCTATGGCAAACCCCGCGCGCCGCTGAGCTTCAACCCAACGGCGATGGTCATTGCAATGTATGCGACGCTGCTCAGCCGATAACGATGTCATCGCATCGGTGAATGTTTCCTGCTTGATGAACCATGCCATAACGAAGAAGAGGAATCAGGCGGCAACCACCTCACGCGCTTCAAGCCCCATCGCTGCTCGCTCACTTGGGGGCACTAACAACTTGAACAACGACTTGGCGTTGGCCCAATCTGAAAGCAAAGCCTTGGCCTTCTCACTGGAGGTGGTGTTGACATGAGCCTCAAGGAGTGATTTCAGCAAGGACTCCTGTTGTTGGGTGGTGATGCTGATCACCTCCACGATTTCAGGATTCACTCGGGCCTGTACACCACCCGCTTCATCCAACAGGAACGCCACACCGCCGGTCATACCGGCACCCACATTGCGACCGGTGCCTCCCAGCACCACGATCACGCCTCCGGTCATGTACTCGCAACAGTGGTCCCCGGCTCCCTCCACCACGGCACGGGCTCCGCTGTTGCGAACGCCAAAGCGTTCTCCAGCCCGACCATGAGCAAAAAGCTCACCACCAGTGGCTCCATAAAGGCAGGTGTTGCCAAGAATCACCTGATCGCCAGGATTGGCGACACCATCACCAGGCACAAGAGTGATCCGACCACTGTTCATCCCTTTCCCGACGTAGTCGTTGGCCTCACCCTCCAAGCGCATGCTCATACCTTGAACAAGGAATGCCGCAAAGCTTTGGCCGGCAGCTCCACGAAAGTTCAGATTCAGCTGGCCTTTAAAGCCACGATTTCCATGGCGCTGAGCCATTTCTCCGGCGAATCGAGCACCAACACTGCGATCGGTGTTGACGATGTCGATATTGCGGGTGAGAGAGCCATGGTTCTCTACAGCATCCATAAACTCGGCATCGGCCAGGAGATGATCTTCAAGGATCGGACCATTTCCATGGGCTTCAGTGCTGTGGTTTAGCCAGGAGCGGTCGTTAGCGTCTCCCACTGGAGCTAAC
>JASJLK010000040.1:0-6438 GCA_037620855.1 Synechococcus sp. ChBW.bin.23
CCCCTCTGGGTTGCAGCGTCACCAAGAAAAACATGCGCTGGGCATAAAGAGTGGCGTACAGATCCCGTCCTTCGCCCGCAGTTGACACCTGATAGAGCATTCCAAAGGTGGGGTGATTGAGATAACGCTCCGCTCCCACAACTCGGTCCATCAAGATTTAGAGAGCACCGTACTTGCCTCGCAAACCCACCACCGCGAGAAGGACCACAAATGACAGCAGGTTCAAGCCACGCGCCAAGGCAGATGTGTCCTGAACAGGGCGAAAGCAGTCTGCAGGAAGCCAACGCCCTCCTCTGGCAATTAAGGCATCAGCTCCTTGCTCAGCCCGCAACAAAATATTGGCGAGAAGCCGTTCACCCACTGAAAGGAGCAATCCAAAGGAAGCCTTGAAGCCCAGCTGACGCAGATTGACCGCTCGACTCGCCACGGAGCGCACCAGATTCTGCAATTCCTCTTGCACTAAGGGCAGAAAACGAAGCGCCAACAGCAGCTGAAAGCAAAGACGATCCACTGGCAAACCAAGCTTGGTAAGGGGGAACAAACACCAATTCAGGGCCCACATCAGATCCTCACTTGGAGTAGAAAGCAGCATGAGATTCACGCTGTGCACCACAGTGACAATCAACGTTGCGCTGTTGAGACCGAGCTCAGCCGATCTCCGATCCACCGACAGTGGACCCAGGTTGAGTGGCCCAAGCTGGACAGGACCCAGGCGAAATAACTCCCAGCTGGACGTCTGAAGGGACAACCCCTGCAACTCCTGCACAGGCCGTATGGCCTGCGTGGCTGCAGGGTCTCCCGTTGGCAAAAACATCGCCAGGAGCCCAAAGCCAACCCCGAGGCACAAGACCAGCAGTAGAGAGCGCCACCACAACCTGGCCGGCAAGCCACTCAGGGCGGTGATCACCATCAAGGCCAGAACGAGCCCAAGACGCCACAACGGACCAGCAAGTACGGGGGTCAACAAAAACATCACGACCCAGCCCAGCTTCAAACGAGGATCAATCAAACGCAGCCAACCAGCGCTGCCATCGACGTACTGCCCGATCGGAATCTGTCGCAACCAGTCCATGGGGATCAGCCTTGGCGGTTCTGCTGGCGGACCAGCTCCTTTTCCGCGTCCCGCTGTTGCTTGCCCCGCCAGAACAGCTTCACCGGAGTGCCGTCAAAGCCGAGGCCTTCACGAATTTGACGCTCCACATAGCGTCGATAGGTATCACCAAACAGCTTGGGCTCATTCACGAACAAGGTGAAACTTGGCGGACGACTCGCCACCTGGGTGCCGTAGTACAAGCGGCCCTGCCGGCCACCACGGGTGGTGGGGGGGCTGCGCCAGCTGAGGGCTTCCTTAAGCACTTCGTTGACAACCGATGTGGTCACCCGGCGGCGATGCTGTTCCACAGCAAGAGACGCCAAAGCGAAAATGCTGTCGACCCGCTGCCCCGTAAGCGCAGAGGTAAACAGCATCGGAGCCCAATCGAGGAAGTAGAGCTTGGCGCGCAGCTCCTTTTCCATCGCCGACATCGTGTGGCTGTCTTTTTCCACCGCATCCCACTTATTCACCACCACCACGCAAGCGCGACCGTCCTCTTCGATCCGTCCTGCTAAACGTTGATCCTGCTCGGTTACACCATCAAGAGCATCGATCACTAAAACGCAGACATCACTGCGTTCGATGGCTTTAAAACTGCGGTTGATCCCAAAAAATTCTGGCCCATAACTCACGCTGCGACGCCGGCGTATTCCTGCGGTGTCGATCAATCTCCAGGGACGATTTTCCCGTTCAATGCGCGTATCAATCGTGTCGCGAGTCGTACCACGAATCGGACTCACAATCGCCCGCATCTCGCCGCAGATGGAGTTGAGCAAGCTGGACTTCCCCACGTTGGGGCGGCCAATGATCGCGAGCTGAATCGGCTCCTCTTCATCGCTCTCCTCATCCTTGGGAGGAAGGAAGGTGAGCACCTGATCGAGCAGCTCGGCGGTGCCAGCACCATGGATCGCCGAAATCGGATGGGGTTCGCCAAGACCAAGCCGCCAAAACTCCGCGGCCATCCCCAATCCCTGCTCAGGAGACTCACACTTATTCACCGCAAGAAGCGTTTTGCAGCTCTGCGTTCGCAGCCATTCCGCGATCGATTCATCGGCAGCCGTAAGTCCCTGCTGACCATCAACAATGACCAACGCCACGCTGGCTTCAGCGAGGGCAAGGCTGGCCTGCTCCCGGATCTCCGGAAGGAACTCACTGTCGTCATCGAAGACCAAGCCTCCGGTGTCCACCACCTTGAATTCTCGATCGCCCCAATACCCGTCTTGATAGGTGCGATCTCTCGTCACACCTGGCTGGTCGTGAACAATCGCCTCACGACTTCTACAAAGACGATTCACCAAGGTGGACTTGCCGACGTTGGGACGCCCGATAATTGCGACGACCGGACGCGCCAAGACAGGAGCCCAGAAAAACTTTCTTGACAGTACAGAGGTGACCCATCTCAGAAATAAGAAATCATTCAAAATGAGACAAGTAAGACTCATGCGACACAGCTAAGCCTGTGACAGCACTAACTAAAAACAAAGTCCTAACGCTCCTGAACAACAGACCCAGTGACGACGCAATCGTCCAGACGTCGCAGCAGACTGCATCACGAGCTGATACCAATTGGAGGACGGGAAGGGTCGCCTTCTAGGTAGATGCGGCCTCAGTGACGCATCCGCAGAAGACCTGCAGCTGAGCGCTTGCTTAAAAAACAGGGAGGAGAACCGCCCTTCCTTTGCAAAGTTGCGAATATTACGATTTGTTAATGGAACTTCGGTGGAACGGAGAGCCTTTTCGGGAGGGGTTAGACGCCCTCCTTTTTTATGCCTTGAGCTCAACTAACAGGAAGATCACCTGGGTGACCACTCACTGGATTGAGAGGCGGATCCAGCAGCGGTGGCATGGGTCCCTCGTCTGCCAGCAATTGCTCTCGAGATGCAAGCCAAGCCAGTAGCCAATTCACGGCCGTAGCGCGACGCGTGCGCCGTGGGTAAAGCTCCCCGATCCGATACCCGGCAAACTTCAGCTGCTCTTTCAACAACTGCTTGTGCTCGCGCGGAATCGAACGGGTGAGTTGCACGGAAGCTGGGCGGATACTGATCACTTCAGGAGCTTGGGGGAACGCCTCTCTCCATGCCGAGGGCGTCTCAGGTCCAGAAAGCCAGATCAAGCCTTCCCCTTGCGGCTGGTACCCCAAGCGCTCCCAGACCCGCTCTGCCACAAAGCGATCACTCATTCTGTCTTCCAGGATTCGATCCAACAACAAGCGGCTAAGCGGCCAATGGGTAGGGGGCATACGAGCAGACCGAAGACCTCCATCCTTCGCCCCATCGCCTTGCCTTGACAAGCCCAACATTCATACCAACTCTCAGACCCACTGCCCGACCAGCAGAATCAAACAGTCTTCGGCCTCTGGCCATGCCGCTGAAGATTCAGGGTCGACTTTTAGAACGACAACTCAGGTGTCGCGCACTGCAATCTCCACTAGCAGGCGTCAGTGATCGAATCTTCAGAAACTTGGTGCGCCGCTGGGCTCCCGATGCACTGCTGTTCACCGAGATGGTGAATGCCACCAGCCTGGAGCTGGGGCACGGACGGCTCAAAATGGACGGCCTGCAAGACGAAACAGGGCCCATCGGGGTGCAGCTGTTTGATCACCATCCCGACGCAATGGCAGATGCAGCCCGCCGTGCCGCTGATGCCGGAGCCTTTCTGATCGACATCAATATGGGCTGTCCTGTCCGCAAAATCGCCCGAAAAGGAGGCGGCAGCGGGCTTATTCGTGACCCCGATCTGGCTTGCAAAATTGTTGACACCGTGGTGGCTGCAGTAGGGCTTCCGGTCACGGTGAAAACGCGCCTCGGCTGGTGTAGCGAACCCAACACCATGGGGGTTGAAGCTGCCGTGAACTGGTGCCGACGCTTGGAGGAGGCAGGAGCGCAAATGCTGACGCTCCACGGCCGCACTCGAGAGCAACGCTTCAGCGGCACTGCGGATTGGAACGCGATTGCCGCTGTCAAAGCAGCCCTCCGCATTCCTGTGATCGCCAATGGGGATGTGAACAGCCCTGAGGAAGCACTGCGTTGCCTGCGGATCACCAGCGCCGATGGCGTGATGGTGGGTCGCGGAAGCATGGGTGCCCCTTGGCTTGTGGGCCAAATCGATGCCGCATTGAGTGGCCTGCCAATTCCAGCAACACCCACACCACGTGCACGCCTAGCCCTCGCCAAAGAACAACTCCTGGCGCTGATCGAGGCACGCGGAGATCACGGCCTGCTGATTGCGCGGAAACACATGAGCTGGACCTGCACTGGCTTTCCGGGGGCATCCCAGTTTCGGCAACAACTCATGCGCGTTCACACACCCTCCGCGGCCCTTGATTTGCTCGATCAACAAATGCAGCGAATTCAGTGAATGAGCTATTGCCTTTGCTGCTGATCTGGCCGCTCTGGCTGATCCGTCGCCCTGAACAAGACACCCCGATCTGGGGACGCCGGAGTCTGATCCTGCTAATTAGCCTATTCACCCTGAGGTATTTGATCTGGAGGGTGACTTCCAGCCTCAACTTCGATAGCCGCTTATCAATCACCCTCAGCCTGCTGCTTCTGGTCGCCGAAGCCTGGCTGCTTCTCGTTGGCTTAGTTCCGCTCTGGCTGGCTTGGCGGCGGTTCCCCGATCGCCGCCTCGAGATCAACGACCGGCAAAAGCGCTGGGCTGAAAGCGGCTGGAAACCACACGTAGACATCCTGGTTCCCACTTACGGCGAACCGATCAAGGTGCTCGAACGAACCCTGATTGGCTGCACAAACTTGTCTTATCCCCACACCAAGGTGTGGGTGCTCGACGACAGCGGTCGCCATGAGGTGAAAGCGCTCGCTGTCGCGCTGGGATGCCGCTACCTGCACCGACCGAAGCGCGTGAATGCCAAGGCCGGCAATCTCAACAATGGTTTGCGCCACTGCCGAGGCGAACTGGTTGCGGTCTTCGACGCCGACTTCATTCCCCAACGCACCTTTCTTGATCGCAGCATTGGATTCCTGCTCGAACCAGAGGTTGCGCTCATTCAGACCCCTCAAACTTTCATCAATGCCGACCCAGTGATGCGCAATCTGGGCATGGAAAACTGGCTTCTTTCTGATGAAGAAAGTTTCTACCGCTGGATCCAACCAGTCCGCGATGGCTGGGGGGCCGTGGTGTGTGCAGGCACGTCTTTTGTTGTGAAACGGAAAGCACTCGATCAAATCGGTGGCTTCGTAGAACAAGCCATCTCAGAGGATTTCGTGACCGGGATCAGCCTGACCCGCCAGCGCTGGCGACTGCTTTATTTGCAGGAAAAACTCAGCGCTGGCTTGGCGGCCGAAACCATGGCTGATTTCGTGCACCAGCGACAACGCTGGGCCTCTGGCACCTTGCAAAGCCTTCGGCTCAGCAGCGGGCCCTTGCGTCATAAGGGCTTATCGCTTGGGCAACGCATCGCCTACCTCGAAGGCGTGATGCATTGGTTCAACAACGTGCCAAGGCTGGTGCTGATGCTGATGCCACTCAGCTATGGCCTTCTCGGCATCATTCCGATCTTGCTCAATAGCCAAGCAGCATTGACTTTGCTCTTACCGCTTTGGGGATTGCAAGTATTGACCCTGGGCTGGTTAAACCGTGGGTCACGAACGGCTTTTTTGAGCGAACTCACCGGCTGGGTGCTCACCGTGCCTCTCACCATGACCGTGCTGGCCAACCTGATTGGACGCATCGGTGGATTTCGGGTGACCCCCAAACATCAGCGCCGGGATCGCGGGAGCACCAGCGCGGAGCTGCTATTGCCACTACTGGCCCTGGTGCTGTTCAATCTGGTGAACCTCCATGGGCTGCTCTCCAACGGCAGCGATCTACCAACTCAGGTGCTCGCCGGTCGACCGGTCGGCCTGGTCTGGAGCGTGATCAATTTGCTCAGTTTGATCGTGGCAGTTCGTGCCTGTTGGGACCCAGCCGCGAAGGATTTCGCCCCGTGGCAGAAGCTCAAAATGGAAGCCTGGATTGAAGACGACGGTGGACACCGTTACCCCTGCTGCATTACCGCCTTAAGCGAGCGCGGCGCCCTGATCACCTGTTATCAGAAAGCCCTGCCATGGGTTGCCAGTTCCAAGTTGCGCTGGTGCGAAGAGCTGCCCGCATTGCCAGTGATTTTGACCAACAAAACAGAAACTGAAGCCCTTCTCCACTGGGGAGCCTTACGGCGACAAGAGCGTTACGCCCTGATCCGCTGGCTTTTTTGTCGGCCGGGATGCTGGGTCGACCGGCAGGCGCCTCAAGAAAGCCGTGCGTTGCTGGCCCTATTACGGCGACTGATCGCACCACCCAAGCGTGGCCCCTTCAACCCGAGCCTGATCCCGCAGCACGCTCCCACA
>JASJLK010000041.1:0-12575 GCA_037620855.1 Synechococcus sp. ChBW.bin.23
TCAACAGGAGGGAGTGAATCGAAAATATTGGAGGGAACAACCGCACGCAAAAAGGAATCGAGATCCTTAAATCCCAGCGCCTTCAACATCAGCTGTTGCGCCTGATCTCCGGGTCCGATGTGCCGGCTTACGAACGGAGACAGTGTCTCAGCAACCGACGCGTCAGACACACGCTGTTCAAGCAAGGTCAAAAGGCCGGATGCAGTAAACGTGACTGTAAGGAAGTCCCCGCCGCATTGACGGCCCAATCAAGCTTCAGTTAGACAGCCGCCACCTTGGCGGAGTAAGTCACTGAATCCATCAACTCCTCAATCTGAGGAGGCTCTGACGGGCGAATCACCAAGAGCCAACCCTCCCCATGAGGATCGTTTTGAAGCTCCTCAGGATTGGCCAACACCGCTTCGTTGCGCTGAACCACTTCGCCCGTGATCGGCGCGTACATCTCCTCAACCGCTTTCACCGATTCCACAGTTCCAAAGCTGGTTCCACGGTTGAGCTCAGACCCCAGCTCAGGCAAATCAACAAACACAATGTCGCCGAGCTGATCCACGGCATAGGCGCTTAGGCCAACCCGCACGAACTCCGCTTCCTGCCGGACATATTCATGACTGTCGGCGAACCGAAACTGATCGGGAAAGTCGAAGGCCATCGGGCCAGGAGATGCGGTTGTCAACCAGTCTGCGCCAGATCAATCCAACCTGCCTTCAGCAACGCGCAAAGGGCTCTGATCAGGGCCAGTTCCACATGGGCGCGATGGGTTCCACCTTGCACATAGAGATTGAAGGGCTCTCGCAGGGGAGCATCCGCAGAAAATTCACTGGTGCTGCCATCGATGAAGGTGCCTCCGGCCATCACCAAATCACTGGCATAACCAGGCATTGGCGCTGGCACCGGGTCGAGATAGGACCCTATTGGCGAGATTCCCTGGAAGGCCCGACAAATCAATTTCAAGGCGCCTGGGTCTCCGATTTGCACCGCTTGAATGAGATCACTGCGAGGCTCCCCTGCAGAAGGTTGCACCGGATAACCAAGATCAGCAAACACAGCCGCCACCAAATCAGCACCAATCAAGGCTTCCGCCACCATCTGCGGTGCGAGAAACAAGCCCTGCAAAAGCAGCCGATGCAGGTCAAAACCACTGCCGCCTTCGCTCCCAATCCCTGGAGCAGTCAGCCTGCAACACGCCTGTTCCACCAAGGACGCCCGTCCTGCTACATAGCCACCAGCGGGGGCGATCGTGCCACCGAGATTCTTAATTAACGAACCGGCCACCAGGTCGGCACCAACATCAGGAGGCTCCCGCTCCTCCACCAGCTCTCCATAACAGTTGTCTACGAAACAAACGCAATCGGGCTGGCGGGCATGAATGCGCTCACAGAGGCGTTCGATCGTGCTGATGGAGAGCGATGGCCGCCAGCTGTAGCCACAGCTGCGCTGAATCAACACCAGCTGGCGGGGGGTCTCTAAAGCCGCATCCAAAGCCACCTCATCGACCGATCCAGAGTTGAGCAGGGGAAGTTCTTCGTACTGCACTCCGAAGTCACGGAGAGACCCCTGCCCCTCTCCTCTCAGACCAATCACCTCTTCAAGGGTGTCGTAGGGACGGCCCGTAATCGAGAGCATTCGCTCTCCAGGGCGCAACACCCCGAACAAAGCGGCAGCAATCGCATGGGTGCCACTCACAAATTGAAGTCGCACGGCGGCGGCTTCAGCACCCAGAACCCTGGCGAAGACGCGATCGAGCACCTCTCGCCCCTGATCGCCATGGCCATAGCCGCTCACAGACGCAAAATGCTGGGTCCCAACGCGCTCGGCAGCGAAGGCATTCAGCACCTTTTCCAAGCGAACCGAGACGCCCGCCGTGCGTTGCTCTGCCATGGGCCTGAGCCGATCTCTCGCTTGCCGAATGCGCGCTTTTGCCCACTGCTCAGCGCTCGCAACATCCGTTGCGCCATCCCCAGGATTTGAATCCATCTGTCCTTATTCGCACTATTTGTGCTCAGTTCTTTTACATTCGCATCTTCCAGCCGACTCAAGATTCGCCGATTTCTTATCGTCTGAATCTCTAGATCCGGTGCAAGGAGACTCTTTTGGTCACATCCACCCCGGCTAACGCCAGCACCCAACGCGAGCTACGCATGCGCGCAGCTCTGATGGCACCGCGTCAGACGCTCCCCTCAACACAGCGCCGCTTCAAAGGTGGGACCACCAGCTTCATGGTGATTATCCACGTGCTGGCAACAGTGGCCTTACTCCCACGCTTTTGGAGCTGGCAGGGGCTGGTTGCCTTCGGCGTTCTGTACTGGATGACCGTGCTTGGCGTCACCCTGGGCCTGCATCGGCTTGTGTCGCACCGCAGCTTTGAGGTGCCTGTTTGGCTTGAGAGGGTTCTCGTATTGATGGGCACCCTGGCCTGCCAAAGCGGACCGATCGATTGGGTGGCTTTGCATCGCCACCATCACCGCTTTTCTGATCAGCCCAATGATCATCACGATGCAGGGCGTGGATTGTGGTGGAGTCACAGCGATTGGATGCTGCATGACATTCCCGCTCTGAAAGAAAAGCATCGCTATGCGGGCGATCTTCTGAACGATCGTTTCTACGTATGGCTCGACCGCTGGTTTCTCGTACTCCAAATTCCACTTGGATTAGCTCTGTATTGGTACGGAGAGGCAGCAGGAGTTCACGGTGGTGGAGTTGGCCTCGTTCTTTGGGCCATCCCTCTACGTCTCGCCGTTGTGTATCACGTGACTTGGCTGGTGAATTCCGCCACTCACGCGTTTGGCTACCGGAACTTCAACAGTCCTGATCTGTCACGCAACTGCTGGTGGGTGGCCGTGCTGTCCTTCGGAGAGGGCTGGCATAACAACCACCACACCTACCCAGATAGCGCCCGCCATGGTTTGCGCTGGTTCGAATTCGACATCACATGGATGCACATTCGGCTGCTTCGCAGACTCGGACTCACCCGCAAAGTGCGACAAGCCCGCTACTCCCGCTGATCGTTTGGTGCTGACTTGAGGGGGATACGACGCCGCAATTCATCAAGGAATGCGGCTGGCGTTTCCCCATTGCGACCCTCCAGAGCGAGATAGGTGGCATGGAGATCGAGAAACTCCCCATCAAGCTCCTCGGCTGAGTAGTCACGCAGGCCTGCCATGACGGCGGCGAAGCGTTCACGGCGTTGCGTTTTTCCTACTAGGTACGCGTTCATCAACTGATCGCGACACTGACGCCAGGGCTGCCCTCGGCAGAGACAATCCGCGAGCGCTGCACTCAAAGCGGCCGCTTCCATCGGATCAATGCGCCAATCGAAACCCGGCGGCAAAGGGGCGAGGCCTACAAAGATCTCCAATAACTGTCCTGCACTTAACGGTTTGCCGTTGGCGCTGACAACAGGCACAGCACTCACTTTGAGCACCTTGAGCAGATCGGGATGCACCTCAGCGAGATGCTCTTGGATCGGATCCAAGCCTGCAGCGAGGATCTCATTGGCCTGCCCGAGAGCCAGGAACACCTCGGGACCGGGAGAGGCGAGCTTGCCGTTGCGCAAGTTCGAGATTTGGGAGTTGTGAACACGGCCGAGATCGAGGGCATCAGCGAGGGCTGGCAACACCTTGTGGGACCAGCCATTGCGTTCGTGCCAGACATGGATCAAGTGCGCCATCGCCCGACGGCCCTCATCGAGCCGATCCCGGTAACCCTTGGTCACATGATCAGAAACGGCTTCTCCCTTCATCACTTGATACGGATCCTTATTGGGTGTAAATTATGGACATCAAGCGGATTAGCGATGGTTTTAAGCACGATCCGGACTCCGTCTTCACCCCGTCGGCCGGCAGCTTCGCACCTGGCAGCAGCTCAAGCAAGACTTCTTCATCGTCCATGCAAGGGTCAGCCTGCGGCCAGCCCTAAAAATCACCAGCATTCCGTCACGATTGGATTCATGATCGTGATCCACACCCTCGCGGTTGTGGCCCTACTGCCGAGCTTCTGGAGCTGGCCTGCGGTCACCAGCCTGCTCGTTCTGTACTGGGTCACGGCCTGCCTCGGCGTCACCCTTGGCTATCACCGCCTCTTAACGCACCGATCCTTCCGCCTACCCCTGTGGCTGGAACGATTTTTCGCAACCTGCGGCGCCCTGAGCTGCCAACACGGTCCGATCGATTGGGTGGGGCTGCACCGGCATCACCACAAGTTTTCCGATACGGATGCGGATCATCACAACAGCCATCGCGGCTTCTGGTGGAGCCACATGGGTTGGATGTTCCACCCGATTGAGGCCATGCCTGCAGTGCCACGTCTCACCGGCGATCTTGTGGGCGATCCCTATTACCGCTGGCTGAATGCCCACTTCCTCTGGCTCCAGCTCCCCCTTGGCTTGCTGTTGTTCTGGATCGGCACGGCCACAGGTGCTGGCGGTTGGGCCCTGGTGTTGTGGGGCATTCCCTTGCGCTTAGTGGTCGTCTATCACGTCACCTGGCTTGTGAACTCCGCCACCCACTGCTGGGGAAACGTCGTCTACGACAGCGGTGACTCCTCACGCAACAACAAATGGGTCGCAGCGCTCACCTTCGGTGAGGGATGGCACAACAATCACCACGCCTTCCCCCATTCCGCACGCCACGGCATGCAGCCGGGGCAAATTGATCTCACCTGGGAACACATTCGCCTGATGCGCGCATTAGGGCTCGCAACCAAGGTCCGCCTACCGGTCGCGTCGTAAACTTCCCAATCGCTTCTTATCGTCAACCTCTTCTAAATCGCCATGGCCAAGCGCGTACAAGTCGTACTCAATGAGGACATCCTCAGCCTGGGCCGCAATGGCGATCTGGTTGACGTTGCACCTGGATACGCCCGCAACTTCCTGCTTCCCTTCGGGAAAGCTGTTCCCGTCACCCCAGCGGTGATGAAGCAGGTTGAGCACCGCAGGGCCAAGGAGGCAGAGCGCCAAGCCACCCTTAAGCAAGATGCTGTGGCATTCCGCACCGCCCTCGACACAATCGGGCGCTTCACCGTGAAGAAGCAAACAGGTGGAGACGATGTGCTGTTTGGCACCGTGACCAATGGCGATGTCGCCGAAGCGATCGAAGCGGCCACCAAGAAAGAAGTAGATCGCCGCGACATCACTGTTCCCGATATCCATCGGACTGGCTCTTACAAGGTGCAGGTGAAGCTGCACAGCGAAGTCACAGCAGAAATCAACCTCGAAGTCGTCAGTTATTGATCCTTGGCATCGCCGTCATAGCCAGCCAGAGTGTGAGGACTTAACGGCGCCAGTTCACTTCCATGGTGAGTGTCTCCCAACCTGATCACAGCGCGAGCGAAGGTGGGGGACAGCGTGGCTACGGCAAAGGCCGTCAGCGCGATGAGCCCAATTTCGAAGCCCTTCCTGACTCGCTTCCCCCCCAAAACCTTGAGGCGGAAGAAGCCGTTTTGGGGGGGATCCTTCTTGACCCTGATGCCATCGGTCGCGTGGCCGACGTGCTCCGACCAGAGGCCTTCTATCTAGGTGCCCACCGGGAGATCTTTCGGACCGCGGTGATGCTCCATAGCCAGGGCAAACCCACCGATCTCACGGCGATGACCGCCTGGCTCGCGGATACAGGATCGCTGGACAAGGTTGGCGGTAGCGGCCGTTTGGTGGAGCTAGTGGAGCGCGTGGCATCCACGGCCTCGATCGAACAGGTGGCCCGGCTGGTGATGGATAAGTTCCTGCGCCGGCAGCTGATCCGTTCCGGCAATGAGGTGATTCAGCTGGGCTTTGACCAAAGCCTGCCGATGGAGCAGGTGCTGGATCAGGCCGAACAGAAAATTTTCGCCATCAGCCAGGAGAAACCCTCCAAAGGGCTCACGCCCACCGCTGAAATCCTCACCAGCACGTTCAACGAGATCGAGAGCCGATCGCTTGGCACCTCGGTGGCGGGCATTCCGGTGAACTTCTACGACCTGGATGCGATGACCCAAGGCCTGCAACGCAGTGACCTGATCGTCGTGGCGGGGCGCCCTGCAATGGGCAAAACCTCGATCGTGCTCAACCTTGCCAAAAATGTGGCGCAATTGCACAACCTTCCGGTGTGCATTTTCAGCTTAGAAATGAGCAAAGAACAGCTCACCTATCGCCTGCTCTCGATGGAGGTTGGCATCGAATCGGGAAGGCTGCGCACCGGCCGGCTGCAACAGGAGGAATGGCCCTTGCTGGGCCAAGGCATCAACACCCTGGGGCAATTACCGATGTATATCGATGACAAACCCAACTCCGGCGTTCTTGAGATGCGCTCGCTCTGCCGCCGGCTGATGGCCGAACAAGGCAAGGAACTAGGCCTAGTGGTGATTGATTATCTGCAACTAATGGAAGGATCAACCCCCGACAATCGCGTCCAGGAAATCTCGCGGATCACCAGGGGACTCAAGGGCATGGCCCGCGAACTCAACGTGCCAGTGATCGCCCTCTCTCAGCTCAGCCGAGGGGTGGAATCACGCACCAACAAGCGACCAATGCTCAGCGACCTGAGGGAATCAGGCTCCATTGAGCAAGACGCCGATCTGGTGCTGATGATCTACCGCGACGAGTACTACAACCCGGAAACCACAGACCGGGGGATCACCGAAGTGATCGTGACCAAGCACCGAAATGGCCCGGTGGGCACCGTAAAACTACTGTTCGAGCCTCAGTTCACTCGCTTCCGCAACCTGGCCGCCTAGGGAATTAATCGATATGTGGATTGGTCGTATTTTGCTTTTAGGCGTGGGCTCGTCCTACATCTGCCGTTGGGTGCTCAAACCACAACGTCATCGCAACTACGTTGCTGGATGGCTCAAAGCTCTTCGCAAAACCACTGGTTGGCTGCCACGCGGTCGTGGCAAGGTGAGGCGATTCGGGATCCGCATGTTTCGTTCCACGCTCAGTCCAAGCAACCGCCACTAGCCAGGTTCAATTCGGGAAAAGAACCTGCCATTGCGTGCGAATCGTCCAGTCACCCAGCAACTCCTCACCAGCAAACTGCGGTTTCACAGCGTTGTAGTAACCCTCCAAAGACACCTGCATCGGCTGCCCGCCCAGCCGAAAGGAGTACCCCAGCCCACCACCAACGGGAACGATCCAGCCTTTGCCCTCTGGCTGAGTCCAATCAGAAACAATAATTGGGGAAGAGATCAAATACCAGCTGCGGTTGAGTTGATAACGCAACAGTCCTCGCACCACCAAAGTATTGACGTCATCGCGCTCTGGGTCTCCCGCAAAGGACCAGATGTTGCGCATCCGAGCACCAACAATCCATGGGCCGGAATGATAGAAAGCTAGAAAAGCTGGACCCGCTGAGACCTTTCCACTATCGATCGTGCCATCACCGGTAGGGAAGACGATCGATGAACCGATGCCTATTGTCCACTCAGGACCAAGATTGGGAACAAGAAAAGCTGTGGGACTGACATCTGAGAGGCCAGCCTGATTCTTTTGATCGAAACCCACGACTGCTGGAAGCCCGGCAGGAGAAACACCGAGCACAGGATCGGCTTGGGGCAAAGAAAGAAAGCGAAAGATCGTTCGCGTTAGCACTGTCCAGTCATCATTGATCCGAAACGGAACAACAGGCTGCAATTTGAAGATTTGAAGCGACTTGTCCTGACTTGCCGAGGGGTCAATCGATCGCGGAGCCCATTGCGTATTCGGGACAACATCCCATTCCGCCCAAAGACGGGTGTATGACGTAATCGGATTAGGCCGGGCCTTTACTGATACCGGAACAGACTCAAGAGCAAGAATCCCTAAACCGCAAGCAAAAAAACGAATTAATGCACGAGACTTGCGCAAACAAAACAAAAAAGTCGTAGGAGAGATCATTTATGTAGACAAATAATCAGAAGAAAAAATGCTTCTACGAAGCAGCCCATAACAAACATTTACGACACATCGCAAAGCAAAAGAGAGATGCATAGGAAGGCAATAGGCTAAAAAGCATAATCAGCATATCGCCTATTCGATAATGTTTGACTTGGCATTTCAAGAAATTCTTGCTTATAATATCGCGCAAAATGGGAACGCCCTACATACCCAAAATGGGCAGCAACACCTAAAACACCATGGATATTATTCTCTACGCAAAATTCAGTATTCATCAAAGCATGCCTCACTTGATGTAACCGAACAGATCTAACAACTTGAAGAGGAGACATTTGAAATTTTTCCTTACAGCCATTGAAAACAGACGTCCGGGACTGATGCAGCAATGAACACAAATCCTGTATTTCAAAAGGCTTTGACGGCGACGAACTCGTCAAAGCCAAAACCTGCAGTGCAGCCTCATGACGGTCGCGCCTATCAATAGCAATACCCACCTTTCGATCATGGTTACTCATAAAACACTCAATCAGAATTGACAATATTTCATCCTCAATCAACTGTGGAGACAAATAAAGAGAAGACAGATTTGACCACAATTGATTCAAATACAAAATCAAACCAGAAGGCACTGGCCGGCTGGACAAGATATTAAACTTATCCAATATATTTTGAACATTAGTAGCTCCATATTCGGCTAACTTGGTCATGAGAAAAAGGTCTGGAATAACAATAGAGCAAAAACGACAACCAACGCTGAGTTGTAAGTCAAGGTCTTTTAGTTCGTTGTTGAAACCAAAAATTGCAGGCCTAGTAATAGAAACCCCTTGAGCCACAACACATTCATGAGCGGGATCATCCGACAAATTGAGCGAAAAATGGTAGTTTCCACCTTTTCTATCAGCACAAAAAGCCACCTTTTTATTTAACTCAACCAGAACCAATTTAATATTGGGCAAGGGAAGAATCTGAACAGCTCCATCAACCGGCCCCCTTTCAAGAGAAAGAACAGACGAGCCAACAAACGACCTATTCAGCATAACTGCCATATCAACAGTACTTTTTATTCCAAATCGCAAGAATGAACTTACCAATATATTTCAACCTAGTTATTAAATGTTAACATACAAATTGCGCATAAGATGGAGCCGATGAGCCCATTCGTTCACGATACATAAAAATCATCTGAAAAGCTTCAAGAGAATCCAATCCAAGCAACACCAATCGTAAAATCCAACCAATTACAGACAAAAAGCGAATAGATGTATCACTATTATACTAATAACATTAATCATCAGATAGCAGGATACTTTTCACCTTATTTAGCAATGCAGCTAGATCTGCATCAGACAAAAGCCCCTCCTCATGCAAGAGCTGTGCTAATTCAATTTTCTTAGAAACGATAGAAATCGCATACGCTTGATCACAGTTTCGCGAATTTTTGGTACCAAAAGGAACAGTCAAAACTGCACCAAAAGCATAGCCATTGCCATTACCAGAATATCCGCTCATGAGCTCATTTTTCTCAATCTCGTCTACACGCTCAGATAAGCCACTAAACAAATTCATCGTAGTAGGTGTACCATCCTGACTTACGCAGCGAGTGCCATCAGGTAAATCAACCTCAAAACGAGGACCAACTGGTTGCTGAAATGAAAAGCCAGTAAGATCACTTAGAGGAAGATTATCTAACGGGCTGATCGTACTTTGCGCGTTCGCAGAATACGTTGATAACAGGACCGTGTTAACACAGTTAATTGCGAAGAAGAAGAACTTGAAACTTTTCCTTTTGGACTTTCGACAATGCATATCCATAACGGGCCAGCTTTGAGAGTAGACGTAGGAATACTTAAAAGAACACGTTTTGCCTTACTATCCCGTAGAAATAGTTTTCTAGGACTAATGCGAACATCTTGAATCTTTTCACCAGGAATATTGCCTTCTGTGTTGTAGAAAGCCTCAACAAAATATTGGCCTGGTTTGGAATCAATCAGAAAAGCCTGGGTACGTACAACAACACGGGAACCAAGGCCAGGTGAAATCACCTTATTGTTCGGATTGAGTCCTAATGCGGCTGCAAGAAGAAAGGAGGAAAACATTTAATAGCGCGATAGATGATTTACGTAAAAATTAGGGTTCGCCACGAATTCCTCCACAAGGGGACAAATAGGAAAAAAGAGTGATCGAACAGTGAATCAATAGAGGTAAGGACATGATCACTACGGCTCCAAACAGGTGAGTACAACCTGAAATCGATACTCATCATTAGGAAACGAATTACTTAAATTGGCACTGACAGTTAATTTGACACCATAGGGAAGACCAGACACATAGCCGTTGCTTCTGAGATCAGATGACTGCAATATCGTAGAGACTGGTGAATTTGAATATGAGCTTGATGATTTAGACTTTATATAGCGATTTGTGCTATCTGAACGAATCCAAATACCACGGAAGCTGATACCACTTGGCGCTAGAAGGGTATTCAAACTAACATTTATACGGGGCACTTGGTTAGAAGAAACGAGCAATGACTCACTGGTACCTAACATAATTCCAGTGCTCCCATTACGCGTATAATCCATCGAAACAAGATCGCTACCACCGGAGAATGAACAAGTGAAAGGGACCGTTGCATTGAACATCGTTGTATTTTGAATACCTGCTTGTGCAAAACGAGGGGTAAAAAATAGTGAGGCGCAAAATAGGCATAAAAAAGATGAATGCACTACATGCAAATCAGTGAGAGATGAAGAATGGTTTAACGGAATAAACTTGCGTCAAGAGACAACTTAGGCCAAAAGCTTATAAAGCCATAAATAAATCAAATGACTGACGCTTGAGCCAAAAAGAAACTGAAGCCTTTTTTAAAAGGCTTCAGTTTCATACCAATGCTTCGACTAGATCAACTTAAGCATTAAAGAGTTGCTAACGCTTAGGCAAATCAAGTACTAAGTGTGGTCAAGACAACTGTATAGCTATAATCACCAACTAAGCTTGCACCAGTAGAAGTGAGCTCGATCGTGACATTATCTATTACATTAGCGGTATTCGCTAAGCTAACAGTGGCAGAAGCAGCTTCACCACTGCTAGCAATCGTAGAAGCGCCCTTCTTCAGCAAAGCTGTATTCACTGTTGCTGCGGGATTACTTCCATTAGCAGTGACTTCACCAAGAGTGACTGAGGTTACATAGTTGCAACTAATTCCAATATCACCCGTTGTACCGGTAAATGTTCCACTGCCTGAAGCCGAATAAGACATTGCGACCGTTTGAGATGTACCACTGCTGTAGAAGCACGCACCAGGAACTGCTCCTGTAAACGTTGTTGTGTCCGTAATGTCCGCGAGTGCAGCCGCTGGCATTAATCCGAGGCCAATCGCTTGTAAAGCGACCAAAGAAAGACGTTTGAAGTTCATAAGAAAGATCCCAGCTCCTTGATTCTGACTTCCTTAGAAGCGAATGAGAGTGATCTGAGAGCCAGTTGAGTGCAATCAAGAGGCTGTGGGGTCAACTGGCCAAACAAACAGAAGCTCAATAAGGATGATTGCGGCGCAACCCAGTGAACAAATGGGCTCATTTAACATCTGAGCACACGGGCGCGAACAAATGGGCTCACCAAAGCTCAGCCAATCTCATCCGAGCCTGGCGCCCAAACCCCCGTGCGAGTCACGCCATCTGCCGAGCAAGGCCATCCGGCGAGAAAAGCTTGCACGAATAGCTAGGAGCCAACTCGTTGTTTTCATTCTTGGAATCGGTTTCAGCGCAAGCCCAGCAATAGCTGCAACAAACAAAGTGACGATTCTGTTTTCTGGACGGGTACCAGCTTTATGCGATCACAAAGACAGTAAAAATCAAAGTAAAAGGGCCTCCTCACGAGGCAGAAGCACATTGCGTACTCAAAAGCGAATCGGTTCTACTAACCAGAAGCTAACAACTTGCCTTGTCTATTAGGAATAAGACTCCCTATTCATAAAAGGGGAGCAATAAGGTCTAACTTCTCCCTCAAAAAACTTGCATATTTAGGCGTTATCAAGAGTGCTGCCACTAGAGCCTCACTTTTTAGGCTCGTAAAACCAAATCAATCACCGACCTCATCAGGTTCGATGACCGGGACTAAAGACACTTCGGATTTCTACCAATCGCGAAACGGAGTGCACTGCTAATCCACCCCCCACGACCTGTTCTCTAAATACGGATAATGGAGACATGAGCTTCTCTGCTACCCCCACAGAAAGTTTTGACCTGATCGTCGTGGGGGGCGGCCATGCCGGTTGTGAAGCAGCAATCACAGCAGCGCGGCTTGGCCTGAACACCGCCCTGTTTACCCTCAATCTCGACCGGATCGCCTGGCAGCCCTGCAATCCGGCCGTTGGTGGTCCAGCCAAAAGCCAACTGGTGCATGAAGTGGATGCCCTCGGTGGCGTAATCGGCCGCCTCGCTGATGCCACCGCCATCCAAAAGCGGGTCTTGAATGCCAGCCGCGGCCCGGCGGTTTGGGCCCTACGCGCCCAGACCGACAAACGCCATTACTCACTGGAGATGCTGAAGCTGCTGCATCACACCCCCAACCTGGCCCTGCGCGAAGCGATGGTGACCGGCCTCGAAGTGGATGGGGATCCAGAGCAAGCCGGCCAGGCACGAATAACAGGCATCCGCACTTACTTCGGCAGCGTCTACGGCGCCCAAGCCGTGGTGCTCACCGCTGGCACCTTCCTTGGTGGTCGCATCTGGGT
>JASJLK010000042.1:0-14564 GCA_037620855.1 Synechococcus sp. ChBW.bin.23
AAGAAAAGCTGTAATTGACTTTGCCAAGTGCCTTGCGAATCAACAGAACCTGAAATGCTTAAACTTTGATCTATTTGATAAGTAAGACTTCCCTGAGGAGGAATATCGTTGCGATTAGGTGCAGCCAAGACAGACAGATCAAAACGGTCCGTAATATTCACTCCAAAATCGGTCACGATTGCCAATTGCGGCGGAACGCGATCTGAAACTCGCTCGCCATCATTACTTATCGTAGGCCTAACATAAGTGGGATAGAGAGCAAATTGAAGCCTCTGATTAAAAGCGTCGGTAAACGTTCCCAATACTGGTGAAAGCAGAGATTGACCAAGTACCGCGGCTAGAGCCGTGCCTGCACCTCCACCAGCAAGTCCAGACAACGAGTTACCACCAATCAACCCAAGCAACTGGGGCTGTGGCATTGGAGGAGAGCTACGAAGCTGAATACTGTCAGCAAGGCGATTGGCAGGGCCTTCAGCCTGGAGAATCACTTTTACTAAACGCAATTGACCTCCAGCGCCAAGAGTTCCAGTGCCGTTCGTATCAAATACAGTTGTGCTGGAGGTATTGTTACCAACCCCCAAATTCACACTATCTGAGACTCTAGTCTCCATTGCAATATCCACATAAGGGATCAGGCCCTGCGAAGGAGTGAAGACAGCCACATTCGGAGCCTTGCGATCCAAATTAAAGGTGCTCGTGAACATCGAAATACGACCTGTAAGCAACTGCAGAACACCTCTTAGTTCAATATTTGAATCCAGAGGACCATTCACTGTGATCAATCCTGCCGTCGTAAAATTTGCTATTGGTTGCACTTGAACCTTTAAGCCAGGACCAAACTGAACTCGAAAGTTGTCAAAACCAACGAACGGCAAATCAGGAAGAGATGCCTTCAGTTTCCGGCTGGGGTCTTCCTCAACATTGGGGCCTAGCAAGACAAGAGGGTCATTGAAATCCCAATCCTCTTCGAGTAGAGCATTCGCTGAAACCAATGGACCAGATACCATCTGATCCTCTTTCTGACCACTCTTGCCCTTACTCATTTCTAATCTTGAAAACAGAGATCGTTGCGGAGTAATCGCCCCATCACTCAACTGAAGATTCCCTTGGAAATCAGGACTCACAAGTGCTCCAATCACGCGAAGATCAGCAGCAACCGCTAGATCCGCGATAGGCACATTGATTCGAGCCTTCTCAACGGTGATGGCCAAAGGAACGTCTTCAGGCGCAGGCTTAAATAATTTCAGAGCGCCACTGGCATGAATGGTTCCTGAACGACCAATTCGACCCTTGAATTCCTGCACCTCCAAACGATCGAAGTCAAACAAAATGGAACTTTTAACCTTGCTAATAATTTGGTCCCGAACAACAAATTCGCCATCATTCATCACAATGAATCCATTGGCCTCCGGGGCCAGAAGACTGCCACCAATTAACAACCGGAGATCGGTATTTCCCTGATTCCAAGCGACCACGTCTTTCGAGAATCCAGCCAGGAAGTGAAGACCATCACCATGACTTTCAACCCTGACGTCCAAGGGTCGGTCGGGCGTCAGGGGAACTTGCCCAATCACCGTCAGCGGCTCATCAGCCCCCTCTGCCCGCAAAGCCAAATCAAGCTGCAACGTCTTATTAGCAAGCAAAACCTGACCACGATCGAGTTCAATCAGCTCCTGGCCAACACGTGCCTCCTCCAGCACCAGCTCCGTTGTCAGCAAAGGGGCTCCCTCGCCCAAGCGATAGCTTCCATTAAGCCCAAGAGCCCCTTGCAGAGCCGGAGGCACCGGAGCCACCAGTGCTAACAGGCTGAAAGGCAAATGAATCAAAGAGAAACTGCCCTCGCCTGAAGAAAGGGGCCCCTTGATCTCAGCGATGAACGGTTTCACCTGCAGAGCGATGTCTTCATCTTCACCATCGATCCAAAGATGACCACGCGCAGTGAGATCAACATCGAGGCTCTTGAGATTGGGCCCCTGAAGATCAACAACAGCATCGACTTGCCCCCGTAGATCTTCAGGATGAAACGCTTCTTTCTCTCTTCGATCACGACGGGCATCTGCTATCGCTAGTTGCGATTCTCTAAGTGCCCTCAACTGACCATCCAACGATCCACCAAAGGTGTTAACCAAGAGCGTGCCCAGGTCGGTGGCATCACCCTGATAACCAGGAAGAGATTGCGACAACTGCGGAATGCTGAGAGCACTTGCCGTGAGCCAGCGTGCACTCAGACCACGAGCCTGAATCGTGGCGCTCAGTCCTGCGTTCCGAAATCCATCCGCCTCAAAAATAATCTGTCCGCTATCGCGAGGTAAGAGTTCGCCGCTGATGTCATACCGATCATTTTTGTACTTGGCATTCAGCAGAGCTTGACGAAACTGAATTCCCAGCAATCCCGGTTGCGCGAGCTTCAGGTCGGCCGACATGCTCCAAGGCTGCAAGCTCAAATCACCGGACCCACTCAAGCGTCCATACACCCCTTCCCAACGCTGTTTCGGAGGCAACACCAATTCCAAACCATCCACGCTCAGGTCTTTCGCTGTCCAGCGGTAAAGGGCAGGACTACCGCTGATCTGCAGCTCACCGTTCCTGCGCTGTAGGCGAACGGTTTCTGGCAACCAATTACCCCCGAGTTGAGCATCCAAGGAGCCAGGAATCACAGCTCCAACGGATGCCATCTGGAGCTGACCACCTCCACCAGGTTGTCCTTTAAAGCTGCCTATCCAACTTTCAACAAGGCGGATAGCTCCCGCACGAGGGCTATGGACTTCGATCTGAAGATCAGGCTGCAACAACTGAAGAGGACCACGGACCTCCCCATCGGCCGCAATCGTGCCGTCCATCTGCGTCCCAAGCAGAGAACCGATCCTGCTGAGGGGATAGGCCCGTAAGCGCAAATTGGATTGCAACGCGCCAACCTTCAGCCCACTCTTCCCGATTTGAAGGGGCAGTACAGCATCTGCATTGAGCTGAGGGCTACTGAAGCGATTCAGACTCAACAATCCCTGATCTGAGGACCAATCGGCCTGAAGAGACCAACGTTCAAGCAAAGGATTACTGACTTGGTTGAGCGTCAACTGAAGTCGAGGCGACAGGCTAGAACCTGACAAACGCAACTCTCCAGTGAGAGGGGCTTTAGTCCCCAACAGCTCAGGAATCAAAGGCAGTCCCTTCCAGGCTTTCCCGACCAGTTGAAGCTGCTTGGTTTTGATATCCAGCAGCGGATACAAAGCACCCTGCGCCTTGACCGATACACCGGGAGCCTTCAAAGCCAATGTTTCGAGCCTGGCTTTCCATGCCTTCGGTCGACGCCCATCTCCGCGCACCTGCAGATCAATCGCAATGGGTTGATCCAAAACTTTGGCCTCAGGAAATCGCCATCGCCCTGACATCTTGAAACGAGGCTGAGACCAGTCACCATCAAGGCTCAGAGCCAACTGATTGTCCTGATTCAGCTCCTTCAGGGTGGCGCTTAGATCAAAGCGCTGATTTAGTTGAAAACGACCGCCCAAACTGGCTCTATAGGGGCCATAACGCCACTGACTGCGAGGAATCGTGAGTCGATCACCATCACAGTGGAGGCGCAGTTGTCGCGACGCAATCGCGTGCTGAAGCGGCTTACCGCTGACCTTCAAGCCAACGACGGAAAGTCCACCACTGCAGCTGGTTTGACCTCGATTCCATTCGAAACTGAGATCACCACCCAATTGGCCCCTCAGCTGGATGGGCTGCGCCATCGGAAGCAACCCTTGCAAGCGGTCCAGGCGAATCCGCTTCAGACGCGTTGTAAGCAAAAATTCAGGACGATCCCAGTGAGCACGCCCTTTCAAAGTCACCGAGCCTCGATCGGGGAGACCAATCTGAAAGGCACCATCAGCCCATTTCTCATTGAGACGGAGTCGGGCGGCTCCCGCCAAAGAAAGCCGAAGATCGGCTGGCTCAAAACGAATTTGAGCTGGCTCGGTGAGCAGAACTCGAAGGTCGACGCGATCAAGGAAGTCACCCTTGGGCGGAGGGCCTGGCACCCAAAACTGCCCCTGTGAATTGCGGCTTAAATTGACGTTTACCCCCTGCAGTCGAGCCACGACCACCAGCCGCAAATGGCGAATGCTGGAAAGAGGATCAATCCCCAAGCTGAGTTTCTGTACACGAAGGGTTGAGGCATCCTTCGTTCCAGGAAGAATCTTGATCGGTCCGATCCCGATTCCATCAAGACCAAGGCCGCGATAAGAGCCGATCTCAATCGGATGCCCCAGTGGTATGGAAAATTGCTGCTCAAGGGAGGGACGCAGACCATCTACGGACCGTGCAATCAATCGGTCAGCAGTGAGCCAAACGGCAGCAGCAGCCACAACTGTGAGGCCAAGTCCAGAGATCACCACTCGTGGAGCCATCGCGCTTTTGCCTTTGCTCCCCATTGACGACCGTCATCCCAGCCAAGGTCGACGCAATATAGAGAGGACATTTGTCCCTAACCAGCCCATGCCGCTTCCGGAATTATTGGAGGTATCCAGCAAATGGCTGGCCTGGAGTGGCCTGGGCCTCTCTGTTCTGACAGTGGTTGCGTTCGTGACCCGTTGGGGACTGCGTTTTCGCCTTGTTGGCGTCAGTAGTTTTACGTTCTTGTTAGCGGTGAGTTGCTGGGCTTTCTCAATCAGCTATTCGCCCCCGGTGCGCGTGGAAGGAGCTCTACAAGTGCCAATTGTGTTTGATAACGGCACCGACCTTGTCGTGGCACAAGCTTCCAATGATTTTGCAAAAGGTGCTGTTACCCCAACCCTGAACCAAATCGCTGCGAACCTCCGTCCGGGAGGTCGCAGTAGCGAAGTGCGCGTTCGACTTCGGCAACTTCAGGCCGTGAGCGAGGGCACCTCAAGACCAGTAGTGCTGGGAGAAACCAAACGAGACTTCCGTCAAGGATGAACGCTCAGGCCCCTCTAGATGCCTTGCCGCAAGGTTTTCGCGATGAGCAGCGTGATTTGCAAAAGGCTGGCATTACCCACTGGGGGCAGCTGCGTGATCTCACAGATCCAAACCTGAGCCGCCTTGTCGCAACGGGTCGATCCACAGCACGCAATCTCAAACGCCTCCGCGGCATCGCTGAATTGGTTTGCTGTTTGGAACTTGCCCCAGCCGATGCCGCTTTATTAATGCACTCAGGCTTTGCAACGGTCGCAGCCATCGCAACCTCTTCGCCGCAGGAGATTACGAACCGCACTGGGCGCCTGGAACGCCAGTTAGGGAGTGGCAGAGCTCCGGTTGTAGATCTTGCGATTGCCAAACAATGGATCATGCAAGCAAAAGCCAGGCAAACCACGAACTGACCGCTCAAGGCTGCAACCCCGGTCTTACCCCTTTGAAATGACAATAGTTATTCAAGGAGGAAGCCTTGATTCCCCTCCAACACGGTTTCGTCAAGACTTGGGCTTTGCAACACCTGACGATTCGATTTCTATCTCTCTCATTGTTGATATCTGCATCAGCAGGGTTCGCTCAATCCAGCCTTCTAGAGAGCGTTAAGAGAAACCCAGCGGAAGCAAAAGCGCTTTGCCAATCGTTTAAAGCCATGAACAACAATGGCCAGTCGGCATTGTCATCTGAAGCCATCAATCAGCTGGCAAATCAACGCAACATGAGCACAAGCAATGCAGAAATCTTGGCCACTTACGTGATCGGACTGCACTGCTCTGATGTTCGCTGATTCGAATGGTTATTGATCAAACATTCACCCATGAGAGGTTCTCAGACGCGAGGTTGATCACCCCTGATGGCATGGCGTTGGTGTCGCGCATCTGGACTCCACAAGGGTCTGGTCCATGGCCCACCCTTCTGATGAGACAGCCCTACGGAAGGGCCATTGCCTCCACTGTGACCCTCCCCCACCCGCTCTGGTGGACAGACCAAGGGTTTGCAGTCGTCGTCCAAGACGTGCGCGGACAGGGCAGTTCTGACGGCACATTTCAAGGGTTCGGCCAAGAAGCTGCTGACACCGCCGCGACCATCACTTGGCTCCGCAAACGGCCTGAATGCAACGGCCGCATTGGCATGTATGGATTGTCCTATCAAGGGCTGACCCAGCTGCTAGCACCACCGGATTGCCCAGCTCCTGATTGCCTCGCTCCAGCCATGTGCGGCTTGGATGAACAGGAGCATTGGAGTTGCGAAGGTGGTGCTCACTGGTGGCACCTCGGCCTTAGCTGGGGCTTGCAGCTTGCAGCCCTGCAAGCCAAGCGCCGCAACGATCCAGTCGGCTGGAACGAGATCCACAGCGCTTTGGTGGATGGCCGCTATCTCCGCGAAGGAGTCGGGCTTTTGGAGCGACACGACCCCAAAGGAATGGCGTTGCGCTGGTTGCAACAACCTGCAGATCAAGCCCAAGGGTGGACTCTCCATCGCCCACCGGAAGCCTGGCTCCGCAAACCCATGCTGCTGATCGGCGGCTGGTGGGATCCCCATCTGCGAGGTCTCCTCGACCTTCTCAAAACGGCCCGATCGAAAGGCGGCAATCCGGAACTTCATATTGGCCCCGCCACCCATCTGCAGTGGTGGTCAGAAACCAACCAGCTTCTGCTCGATTTTTTCAATCAACATCTCAAAAGCCCTCCAACCCACAGCCAAGAGCAGACATCAGAAATCAGGCTTTGGGATCAAGGCGATGCCACCTGGTCTCGTCAGAGTGGAAACGAGTGCTCCAGCGCCTGTTGGCATTTGGGAAGCCAAGGCTTGGCTTGCCTTGATCTCAGCGATGGGACATTGCTCGATGCAGCGATATCTGGATCTGGAACCTGCGTCATTGTTCATGATCCATGGCGACCCGCACCGGCCGTTGGCGGGCACTTGAGTCCTACGGCTGGGCCGTGCGACAGGAGGGTGCTTGATCAACGCTCGGACGTGGCCGTTTTTAGCTCCGCGCCGCTTCAAACAGCTCTCCAGCTATGCGGTCGCCCGCTCTTGAAATTAAAGGTGTCCGCCGATCAGCCAGCCTTTGATGTCTGCGCTGCGTTATCAAGACTCCCCGCTGATCGCGATGAGGTGCAGCAACTTTCAACCGGTGTGTTGCGAGTGCGACGAGCCATTGACTCGGAATACGGCCAGATCACGCTGGAATTGCAGCCGCTGTTCGTGAGCTTCCAACCAGGAGATCGACTAAGGCTCTCGCTTTCGGGGGCTTCATGGCCAGCCATTGGCGTCAATCCAGGAGATGGCGCGCAACGCTTTGGCCCACCCAATAGCGATTGCCGCGTCATCACCCTCTGCCTACAACTGGACGAGGCGACACTGCAAATGGCGCCACTACTCGTGCCCCAAGCCGCGTGAACTCCGGCAAACTAATTCAATTGTTGCTGCACATTCATGAAGCTCACCTCCTGCCTTCTGGTCTGCGCTCTCGCGGCACCGATGCTGCAGGCTTTCCCAGTGCCAGCGGCACGAGGAGAACAACTTTTAGCCCAGGGAGAATTGGCCCCAGGGACTCCTCTGAGTGCCAGTGAAGCCAGCCAAGCGGCAGATGATTTACTGACAGCTCTACAAACCCGAAACGCCAAGGCTTTGTTTGATCGCCTGTCCACCCCACTGCAAAACGCAACCACCGTTGAAGCAGTGAAGGGGCGCTTGAATCAAGCGCATCGCATCCAATCCACGCGTGTTGTGGCGATTTATCCAGGAATCGATGACACCACCGTGGATGTGATTGCCAAAACCGAGAAGGGAAGCAAGGAGCTGCTTCTCGTTCTTGACGATGAAGGCAAATTAGTGGCCTGGAAGTGGCTGGGTGAAACGCTGCCGATCGAGACAACAGCTCTCAAATTTGTTCGCGATCTCAACGCACAACGCTGGATTGCAGCTCGCTACTACCTCTCGCTTGATTTTCAAAAAGAAATTTCCCCAGAAGATCTAGAGCGGAAATGGAGCAAGTTGAGCCGCATCCTGGGAGGAGTGAAGCGGATCAAAAACGCTGTCATTTCAAGCAGAGGAGCTGATCAACAACTCGTTCTGGTCACCATTGAATTTGGAACGGTGACGGACAACTTGTTCGTCATTTTCGATAATCAAGGCCGGATCATCAACGTGGACTTCTCAGAGGATCTGGTCTGATCCAAAAAACTCGGGGGAATCGATGCAGCCGAGGCGGGTTTTCCGCTTAAGCTCGCTGGCTAACGAAGTCCATCCCCCTGCATGACCGGCGCTGTTCTCGACTGGATAGTTCAGGACAGCAAGAGGCTGGCTGAATGCCGACACGATCATCCCTTCTCTCTTCTGGGGCCCCAACAGCTGGAGCCGGACCAATGGATTGTTAGAGCTTGGGTTCCTGAAGCTGAAGCCGTTGAATTGATCCTCGATGGCAAACGCCTATCGATGCAGACTCCTCATCACCCATGGGTGTTCGAAGCACAATGCTCAAGGGATCCAGGGCATAACTACAAATTGAAGGTCCGCCGAGGCGGGCTCGAGCACGAGCAATTCGATCCTTGGGCCTTTCGGTATGAATGGATGGGCGAGATGGATCGCCATCTGTTTGCAGAAGGCAATCACCATCACATTTGGCGTCGGATGGGGGCCCACCAATGCCAACAAGGCGGCATCCAAGGTGTGATGTTCTGCCTGTGGGCACCGAACGCCCTCACCGTGAGCGTGATCGGAAATCTCAATTCATGGGATGGCCGCTATCACCCCATGCAGCAAAGGCTGGGCGGAATCTGGGAATTATTCGTTCCCGAGCTTGAAGAAGGACACTTTTACAAATACGAAATCCGCACCCAAGACGGCCACTGCTATCAGAAGGCTGACCCCTACGGCTTCCAGCATGAAGTCAGGCCTGATACCAGCTCCATCGTTAGTCATCTCGACGGATTTCAGTGGAATGATGACGCCTGGATCAGCAGCCGAGATAAACGCAACCCTCTCGATCAGCCGATCTCGGTTTACGAGATGCACCTTGGTAGCTGGATTCACGCCGCAGCCGACGATCCATTCATCGAAGCCGATGGAACTCCACGCCCACCGGTACCTGCTGCTGACCTAAAGCCAGGTGCCCGCCTGCTCACTTATCCCGAGCTTGCCGATCGTCTGATTCCTTACGTCAAAGAGCAAGGGTTCAGCCACATCGAATTGATGCCCATCACAGAGCATCCTTTCGATGGGTCATGGGGATACCAAGTCACGGGTTGGTATGCACCCACAAGCCGCTACGGCACTCCCGACGAATTTCGCGCCTTCGTAGATCGCTGCCACGCCGAGGGCATCGGGGTGATCATCGATTGGGTGCCTGGCCACTTCCCCAAAGACAGTCATGGGCTTGCCTTCTTCGATGGCTGCCACCTGTACGAACACGCCGACCCACGGATTGGCGAACACAAGGAATGGGGGACACTGATCTTCAATTACAGCCGGAATGAGGTAAGAAACTTCCTGGTTGCCAATCTGGTCTTCTGGTTTGACCAATTCCATATCGATGGCATCCGGGTTGATGCGGTGGCATCGATGCTCTATCGAGACTATCTACGGCCCGATGGTGAGTGGTTAGCCAACGAACAAGGGGGCAGAGAAAACACCGAAGCCGTCCGCTTCCTTCAACAAGCCAATCACGTTCTGTTCGAGCATTTCCCAGGCGCTCTTTCTATTGCCGAAGAATCCACCACCTGGCCCATGGTGACTCAGCCCACGGAGAACGGTGGACTTGGCTTCAATCTCAAATGGAACATGGGTTGGATGCACGACATGCTCGATTACTTCGAGCTGGACCCGTGGTTCCGCCAGTTCCACCAAAACAACATCACGTTTTCGATCTGGTACACCTACACCGAAAACTTCATGCTTGCCCTTAGTCACGACGAAGTCGTGCATGGTAAAAGCCATCTCCTTCACAAGATGCCAGGCGATGACTGGCAGAAGTACGCCAACACTCGTGCCTTGTTGGCCTACATGTGGACGCACCCAGGCAAGAAAACGATCTTCATGGGTATGGAGTTCGGTCAACGCGAGGAATGGAACGTGTGGGGCGATCTGCAATGGGATTTGCTGAACTATGAGATGCACGCGGGTGTTCACCTCATGGTGAAAGAACTCAACGCGCTCTACAAGCAAGAGCCTGCTCTCTGGAAAGACGACTTTGATCAGTACGGCTTCCAGTGGATCGACTGCAATGACAATCGCCACTCCGTGATTAGTTTCATGCGACGAGAAAGCACTAGTGGCTCTTGGTTAGTCGTCGTGGCCAACTTCACTCCCAAAAACCATTCCAATTACAAAGTGGGAGTTCCCATCTCTGGCTTCTACGAAGAAATCTTCAATACCGATGCTGCTAAGTACGGTGGCAGCAACCTTGGAAATCTTGGTGGGAAGTTAAGCGATCAATGGGGAATTCATGGCTACGAAAACTCCTTGGATCTCTGCCTGCCACCGCTCAGCGTGATGGTGTTTAAGCACGATGCCAAGAAAAGTTTGACTGAAGCCAGCAAAAAAGAGACTGATTAGGTTCAGGTGATGTGACAAAACTGGCCGAATCGCCGAAAAGCAAAGCAATTTGGTCAGTTTCGTCAGGTAGGTTGCCGCCTGGATCTTCACCCATTCATGAGCGACACCCTGCCACTACTGCTCCGTGCCGCCCGCGGAGAATCGGTAGAGCGTCCTCCTGTCTGGATGATGCGCCAAGCAGGGCGCTACATGAAGGTCTACCGCGACCTTCGCGATCGCCACCCCAGCTTCCGAGAACGATCTGAAAACCCCGATCTCTCTTACGAGATCTCCATGCAGCCGTTTAAGGCCTTCCAGCCTGATGGGGTGATCCTTTTCTCAGACATCCTGACCCCACTGCCTGGCATGGGGATCGAGTTCGACATTATTGAGAGCAAAGGCCCTCAAATCGGCGATCCGATCCGGAGCCTCAGTCAAATTGAAGCGCTCAGGCCTTTGCAGCCAGAAGAGAGCATGCCCTTTGTGGGCGAAGTACTGGGCCGCCTGCGCAGCAGCGTTGGCAATCAGGCAGCAGTCCTCGGTTTCGTAGGCGCCCCCTGGACACTGGCGGCGTATGTCGTGGAAGGGAAAAGCAGCAAGAACTATGCCGTCATCAAAAAGATGGCCTTTCAGGAGCCTGAACTCCTGCACAAACTTCTCGATCACTTCGCAACTTCGATTGCCACCTACCTGCGTTATCAAATTGATTCCGGAGCGCAGGTTGTACAGATGTTTGACTCCTGGGCAGGGCAACTCAGCCCCGCCGATTACGACACGTTTGCTGCGCCGTATCAGAAAAAAGTTGTCGATCTCGTCAAACAAACGCATCCCGATACCCCGTTCATCCTTTACATCTCTGGAAGCGCAGGGGTTTTAGAGCGAATGGGTCGCACAGGTGTCGATATCATTTCTTTGGATTGGACCGTGGACATGGCTGAAGGCCTCGCCCGCCTTCCCGACCACATCGGCGTGCAAGGCAATGTCGATCCAGGATTGCTTTTTGGCACACCTGAGGCCATTCGCGATCGCATCGATGATTGCGTGCGCAAGGCCCGTGGTCGCCGCCACATCCTGAATCTTGGCCATGGAATTCTGCCTGGCACTCCTGAAGAAAACGGCCGCGCATTCTTTGAAGCTGGTAAGACTGTGATGGATCGAATCGGGGAGGGCTGATTGATATCGTCAAGCGCTCGAATCCTCATTACCGGCGCAAGTGGTTGCGTCGGCCAATACACAGCGGCTTGGCTCCTGGAAAATTCCGATGCTGAGTTACTGCTTTGGCTGCGTGATCCAGCCAAACTTTCTGCGATCTCAGCGGATCAACCACGTGTCCGTTTGTTAGTGGGAGATCTGCGTGAAACAGATCGATTTGCCAGCGAACTCTCCACCGTGACCCGGGTGATTCATACGGCTACCGCATGGGGAGATCCTGAGCGTGCCCATCAGGTGAATGTTGTGGCCGTAAAGAGGATGCTGGCCCTTCTGAATCCAGCTGTCGTTGAGCAGATCATCTATTTCTCAACCGCCAGCATTCTCGATCGTTCCTTACAACCGCTTCAAGAAGCCCTGGCCTACGGCACCGAATACATCCAAACCAAAGCTCAATGCCTAAGAGAGCTTGAACAACACCCATTAGCTGAACGCATTGTGGCGGTGTTTCCAACACTAGTATTCGGCGGAAGGGTTGATGGGACAAGTCCCTTCCCAACGAGTTACCTAACGGAAGGCCTAGCAGAAGCAAGCAAATGGTTATGGCTCGCTCGCTGGCTGAGAGCCGATGCCAGCTTCCATTTCATCCATGCGGCTGACATCGCGGCAATCTGCGGAATCCTGGCGACCACACCTCACCAACCCAATCCAGAACCTGGGCAGGGACCGGTCCGCAGAATTGTGATGGGGCAACCATGGATCAGCATGAACGATGCAGTGGCCACGCTCTGTCGCTGGAGAGGTGTGTCGCGAACTCCTGGAATACCCCTTTGGAACTGGCTGATTGAAGGCCTGATCAAAATCCTTCCAATCGAAATCAACGCATGGGATCGATTTTCAATTCACCAGCGTCACTTCGTTCATGATCCCGTTACGCAACCTGAACGCTTCGGTGGTCGCAGCCGTGGACCAGACCTTGAAACAGTTCTGATGGATTCAGGACTTCCACATCGTGGAAGCATCTGAACAGCGTTAAACTCACAGAAGTGTTTATGAGCTCATGATCAGTCGTTTGCGTTCTCTCCTCTCAGCCGCGATTGCTTTGGCACTCGTCTTGGGAATCGGTGTTGGTACAGCCAATGCTGCCACTGTTGAAGTGAAGCTCGGTACAGATTCCGGCATGCTTGCGTTCGAACCCAGCACCCTCAACATCAAAGCTGGAGACACCGTCAAATTCGTCAATAACAAGCTGGCGCCTCACAACGCCGTTTTTGATGGCCACGACGAGCTCAGCCACAGCGATCTAGCATTTGCTCCCGGCGAATCATGGGAAGAAACTTTCACTGAAGCTGGAACCTTTGATTTCTACTGCGAGCCCCACCGTGGTGCTGGCATGGTCGGCAAAGTTATCGTTGAGTGATCGCTTAGATGAGCAGTTGAACACAAGCCCGGCGAGCGTTTTAACAGATGCTGACCGGGCTCTTTTTTTGTCCACCGAAATGGATAGGGTTGAAGAAATTGAAGTTGATGGTGATGCCCCATCCGAATACCCTGTTCGCATTGCTGCTCTTCATCAGCCTCAACCTATTAGGGGTCCCACCTGGATTTGCGTCCAGCACCCCTGCCGTTGACCTCGAGCATGGTGGACAACTGTTTTCAGCAAACTGTGCGGCGTGTCATATGGGTGGTGGCAACGTGATCAGTGCATCTAGAACGTTGAGTCAGAGCGATCTTCAAGCTCATCTGAATGAGTACGGCGACGATCACATTGAGGCCATCGAGCACCAAATTGAAAATGGGAAAAATGCGATGCCCTCGTTTGTAGGAAAGTTGAGCGAACAAGACATCATTGATGTAGCTGCTTACGTAGAACTGAAGGCTGAAAAAGGCTGGCAGCGATGAGCCGAGAGGGCTGGAAAGACTTCTTGCGCGCTGCAGAACGAAGTCCTGCTCTTCAGCACGAACTCAGCGTCTGTAGCGAAACAAAAGATATCGTTGAGCTTGGCAAGCGCCTTGGTTTTTCATTGTGCCTAGACGAGCTGAACAAAGATTCTCAAGCCGAAGCCATCAGTAATTGGTTCGACCAAAGCACGATCCAATAACCAAACAAAACCTCCATATCACGACGTACAAATCTCACCTTTAGCGTGAGGAACCTCTAGTGACATCAAGAGTTGATCAAAGAGAATGCTATGACCAGCGAACAGTTGGATCGAGTCATTGAGATGGCATGGGAAGACCGCACACCCTTTGAAGCCATCGAATATCAGTTCGGTCTCATGGAGAAAGATGTAATCAGCTTGATGCGCCAGACATTAAAACCAGGATCCTTCCGTAGCTGGCGAAAACGTGTCTCCGGACGCAAAACCAAGCATGCGGCTACGAGCAATGCCGCACGATTCAGGGCAGCTTGCCACCACTAGGCAACATAGAGAGATCAATCGTCAGATTGGTTGCTTGAGCGACTCGCAATCTTGGTATCAGCCCAACGTGAGAAAAAATAAACAGCAATAAACATCGGCAAGTATGCAATCCACATGTTGTCAAGCACCAGTCCACTGTTGTTGATGAGAACCAAGCCTCCATAGCCAACGACAAAGTAAATACCAGCCCGGCGAAGAGCTCCTACCAGTTTTGGATTCATCGAGATCAATACAATTTTCCTTACGGTAAGAGATCACTCAGCCGACGGCATCCATTCTGATCTTACCGAGATACAGCAGCTTCAATCTGGACAATTATCACGGATGACATTGTCTCCTTAGCAAACACTTCCATTGAGGAGGGGACTCCCATAACCGAGACAAACAAGCTCCTCTGAACAAAATTTCCAGGTTGCAGCTGAGTCCATTACCAGAGTTACATTTTTGAGAATGCGAGAAACAGTGAATGCAGGCTCAACACTACTGATCCGGTATTGAATCCAAGAGGGAGTTACCTCAAGTCCAAGAATCTCAATGATCTGG
>JASJLK010000043.1:0-13536 GCA_037620855.1 Synechococcus sp. ChBW.bin.23
GAACTCCGTTTTGCAGTCGCCGAACGCCTGGGGATGTTGGCAGAAACAGGCTGGCCAATCATCCGTACCCTGATCCAACAGCACGGAGATCGTCCTGAATTCATCCATGCAGCTGGACTTTGCCATCAACCTGAAGCAAAGAATTGGTTGCTCAAACAAGTGGAGCAATACAATGAGCCAGATGCCTTATTGCTCAACGCACTGAGTTGCTGGGGTGGAGAACTCACGCTGTCTCAATTCGAGCAAATTTTGCAATTACCTGGACAAGCACAACGCCTCGCAAGCCTCAATCTTCTTGGCTTTAAATCGCATCAACTTCAAGCCATCGAATTGCTGCAGTTATGTGAATGTGCTCTTCAAGATTGGCGTGATCCTGTTGTCATTGCTTGCATTCGCTTACTGCAACGACGAGATGACGTTCTCATTAGCAATAGACTAGCCAATCTGGTCGAATCAGGGTCCGATGCAGCTGCTGAGGCTGCCTTAAGAGCCTTGGGATGCATGGCCACAACTCACAGCAAAAAAGTGTTGCAGTCACTGAGCGTAGAACTCACCAATCCAGAGCGCCAAATACAAGCCATGCATCAGCTTAAACAGCAATATTAAAAGCAATAAAAAGAGCCCGGTCATGCCGGGCTCTCATTTGAATTCAATCAAAAACTCACCATTTTTTATAGGGTAAGAATTTTCCACACATCGTGATCTTCACCCGATCACCCTTTGGGTCTTCAACCTTATCCACATCCAAGGTGAAGTCAATCGCACTCATAATTCCATCACCAAACTTTTCCTGGATGACATCCTTTAGAGGCATGCCATAAACCTGCATGATTTCATAGAAACGATAAATCAGCGGATCTGTAGGAATTACGGGATCTAGGCTGCCTTTCGTCGGAAACTCTTGGAGCGCAGCGGTAATGGCTGGATCAAGAGCCAACAATGTTGCTAATTTCTCTGCTTCTTCAGAGGAGGCAGTTGCCTGTCCATAAAAGAGAGAAGCAATCCAGACCTCATCGAGTCCAAGGGCCGCTTCTAAATCAGCGAAGGAAAGTCCTTTGGCTTTCTTTGCCGCCATAAGAGCAGCGGTCAGCGTGGATATGGTCATGCAGCGAGAATCAAAGAATTGAATAACTGGAAATCAGCAACCCTGTCGGGACTGAGCTCCAGCAAATCAATCATCTACAAGATCAAGACCCAAAACTGATGTATTGGCTACCAATCCTCAATCCCAAAACAACCGATAGAAGCATCGGCGACAGAATGAAAGGGAGGAAGAGTGCATCATTGACATGTTGATAGTTAGGTCGTTTTCATGTTTCTTTCCTCATCTATGAATCGGTTCAATCAAATCCTGAATCAAGCCTTAAAAAGTATCAATAGCTTCCAGATGAGTGATTCTTTGTCCGTCACTCCAGCCCTTGTGCGTCAAACGTTTCCAAACCTGCTCATTGAACGTCTTTATTACGCTGAGGGGCGACAGCATCCCTCCCACCCACTCCATGGAAGCTATGCAGGCCTATGCAGGAGCTAGCCCTCGAGTTACATAAAAGGATCCGGTAGTAATGACTACCACCGAAGGAGATAATTCTGCGGAACGATCTCCTTCGGTTCCGGCCATTTCAATGGATACGTCTCCAGAAGCCAAGAAGCGTGCATTCAAACAATTGCTACGCAAAATCGGCAGCGGAGAGCACACCAGCAAAGGGTTGACCCGAAGTGAAGCCGATGAGGCCATGGAGTTGATGCTCACGGGAGGAGCGTCAGACGTTCAAATTGGCGCCTTTCTGATTGCCCATCGCATTCGTCGGCCTGAGCCTCAGGAGCTCACCGGCATGCTCGATACCTACAAACGGCTAGGACCTTGTCTTCTCAGTGAACCTGGTCAACGCCGGCCGATCTGTTTTGGCATGCCCTTTGACGGTCGATCTCGCACAGCACCGATCTACCCCTTAACGACCTTGCTGTTGGTGGGGTCCGGACAACCTGTGGTCTTGCAGGGAGGGAGGCGAATGCCGGTGAAATTTGGAATCACCGCCGCAGAACTGTTCGCTTCCATAGGGCTCAACTTGAACGGACTCTCCATTAACGATGTTCAAACAGGATTCAACCGGCATGGTCTTGCCCTCATTTATCAACCGGAACACTTCCCCCTAGGCGAAACTCTGCTGCCCGCTCGGGATGACCTCGGGAAACGCCCTCCACTAGCAAGCGCCGAGCTGCTCTGGACCGCACACCAAGGGCACCACCTACTCGTCAGTGGCTTTGTGCATCCGCCAACGGAAAGCCGGGCCTGGCAAGCCCTGGAACTAGCCGGAGAAAAGGAGATCATCACCGTAAAAGGCTTAGAAGGCGGAACAGACCTCCCTGTCAGCCGGGCCGGCATCACGGCTCGGATTCACAACTCAGGGGAACCCCAACGACACATCGTTCATCCCCGAGATCATGGCTGCTTCGGAGATGACCCCCGCTGGGAATCGGAGGAGGCCTGGGCTGCGCACGCCAAAGAGGCACTTCTGGGCCAAGGGCCCATGGCTCAGTCTTTGCTTTGGAACACAGGCTGTTACCTCTGGTTGAGCGGACTTAGCAAAAGCTTGGAGGACGGCGTGGAGGAGGCCCAAACCATGCAATCCAATGGAGTAGGCATGGCAGCTCTAGAGCAACTGATCGCTTGGCGAGCATCTGTGGGAAGGTAAATAACCGTCTCGACCGCGAACGTGCACCGTCCTCACGTTCCAACGTTATTCAGTGCGTTTCTCACGCTGCTCAATGACCGACTGAGCGAAAGCATTGTTTTTCCATTGCTGCCATTTCTGTTGGCATCGTTCAATGCCGACGGTCGCACCCTTGGGTTGTTAGCTGGCAGCTACGCCCTTGCGCAGTTTGCAGCAACTCCGTTAATCGGAGCCCTGAGTGATCGCTTCGGCCGCAGGCCTGTGATCGCCATCTGCGTCAGTGGTTCCGTTCTCGGCCTCGGACTGTTCGCAATCACCTTGAGCCAAGACTGGCCCGCTGGTGCTGTGTTGCCCCTCTTTCTCCTGTTTGGAGCCCGTCTGATAGATGGTGTAAGCGGTGGAACAGCCGCCACGGCAGGTGCCGTACTCGCAGACATCACACCGCCGGAGCAACGCGCACGCGCCTTCGGATTGATCGGAGTGGCCTTTGGCCTTGGATTCATTATCGGGCCCTTTCTCGGCGGCCAATTGGCCCGGATTGCCGTCACGGTGCCGATCTGGGTGGCAACCGGCTTCGCCGTCCTCAACCTCGTTGTTGTCCTGACGTTGCTCCCTGAAACCCATCCGGTGTCAGAACGTCGCGCCCTCCCCCGCAAACGGGAGCTGAACCCCTTCGCTCAAATCGCGCGGGTCATTGGCAATCCAGCGGTCGGCCGTCTGGCCTTGGGCTTTTTTCTGTTCTTTCTTGCCTTCAATGGCTTCACCGCAATCCTGGTGCTCTATTTCAAGCAACGATTCAACTGGGGGCCAGAGCTCGCTACTACAGCCTTTTTGATTGTGGGGGTGGTCGCCACGGTGGTCCAAGGTGGACTGATCGGTCCGTTGGTCAATCGTTTTGGGGAGTGGAAACTCACGCTGGTCGGGCTCGGTTTAGTCATCGCCGGCTGCTTACTAATCCCCACAACAAATCCAGAACAAGCCAGGGTCGGTGTGTTCACAGCTGTGGCGATTTTGGCCAGCGGCACGGGTCTCGTAACCCCAAGCCTTCGCAGCCTCGTGTCTCGGCGTCTCAGCGATGAAGGGCAAGGCGCAGCTCTTGGCAGCCTGCAAGCACTGCAGAGTCTTGGCAGTTTTTTAGGACCACCGCTGGCTGGACTGGCCTACGACCTCCTGGGTCAAACCAGTCCGTTCTTTGGAAGCGCAGGATTGCTGGTGGTCGTGCTGCTCTTGGTGACCCGCAGTCCCCTTGAAGAGACCACAGGGTGACGGACGATTGCTACCTTTCCCTTGCGAGCACAGTGCTCTAGACCATTTGTGAGCGGCGTCATGCTTCCCGGGAATCTCTACATCAATCGGGAACTCAGCTGGATCGCCTTCAACAGGCGCGTGTTGTCTCAAGCGCTGGACCACAGAACACAGTTGTTGGAACAGGCCAAATTCAGCGCCATTTTCAGCAACAACCTTGATGAGTTTTTCATGGTGCGCGTGGCATCCCTGAAGTCTCAGGTTGAGGCCGGCATCGACAAGCGAAGCGAAGACGGCCGCACTCCTCGAGAGCAGCTCCATGAGATTCGCAACCAGCTCTCAGATCTGCTTGAAGCCCAGCAAAAGCATTATCTCGACCATCTCCAGGTAGGGCTGCAAGATCACGGAGTTTTCCTGTTCAACTACGAACAACTGAACGATTCCCAAAGGGAATGGGTAGACAACTTCTTTCAAACGGCAATTTTTCCGGTCTTAACGCCCCTAGCGGTGGATCCTGCCCATCCCTTTCCATTCGTTAGCAATCTCAGCCTCAACGTGGCCGCCCTGATCCATGACCCAGAGTCGGGTCAACGCCAACTGGCCCGAGTGAAGGTTCCTCAGAAGATCCTTCCTCGCTTTGTTTCGATTCCCATTGAGCTTGGCGGCCCTGATGCCAAGCCATTGCACACAGCAGTGCCCCTCGAACAGGTCATTGCCTTCAATCTCAGCCTGCTCTTTCCAGGAATGAGCATCGAAGGCCATTACTTTTTCCGGGTGACCAGGGATGCAGATCTGGAGCTACGCGACCTTGAAGCCGACGATCTCATGATCGCGATCGAACAAGGCCTGCGAAAGCGACGGATGGGTGGTGAAGTGGTTCGCCTAGAGGTTGCAGGCGACACACCGCAAGACGTGATTGAGATGTTGATGGACGGCATGTCCGTTGTTGAAGAAGACCTGTACAGAGTGAATGGCCCTCTCGGGCTCGATGATCTCTTCGGCTTGATGAGCCTGCCGCTGCCTCACCTCAAAGACGCCACACACTCAGGTCAAACTCCCGCTGTCCTCAGCCGCGCTCAGAGAGGCATGTTGGAAGACGGCTCTATCAAAGAAGAGGAATTCGAGAGCATTTTCTCAGTCGTGCGTCGCCGCGATGTTCTCCTCCATCACCCTTACGACTTGTTTTCCACGTCGGTAGAGGAATTCATCAATCAAGCGGCAGATGATCCCCTCGTCATGGGGATCAAGATGACCCTCTACCGCACCTCTAAGGATTCCCCAATCATCGCAGCACTTATCCGTGCAGCAGAAAATGGGAAGCAGGTGATGGCCCTGGTAGAGCTCAAAGCCCGTTTTGACGAAGACAACAATATTCAATGGGCCAAACATCTTGAGCGCTCAGGTGTGCATGTGGTCTACGGCGTCATTGGCCTCAAAACACATACCAAGATTGTTCTGGTCGTTCGCAAAGAAAAAGAACGCCTACGCAGCTACGTCCATATCGGAACTGGCAACTACAACTCCAAAACCTCTCGTCTTTACACCGATATAGGCCTACTTTCAGCACGACCGGAACTCGGCCAAGACCTCGTTGAGTTGTTTAACTACCTAACCGGCTTCTCCAAACAACAAAGCTTCCGCAAACTACTCGTTGCTCCTGTCTCCTTAAGAAAAGGAATGGAGCAATTGATTCGCCGTGAAATTGAACATGCCCAACAAGGACGAGGTGGATCGATCAAAGCCAAAATGAATTCTCTGGTGGATCCAGGAATCATTGCTCTTTTATATGAAGCATCTCAAGCCGGAGTCACGATCCAATTAATCATCAGAGGAATGTGCAGCCTTTACCCCGGCCTTGAAGGCATGAGCGATAACATCAGCGTGGTAAGCATTATTGGTCGCTTCTTAGAACATTCACGCATCTTTTGGTTTAACAATGGCGGCGAACCGGAGGTGTTCATCGGAAGCGCCGACTTAATGCCACGCAATCTTGACCGGCGCGTCGAAGCGGTTGTGCCCATTGAAGAACCAGAGCTAAGAACACAGCTCGAACGCCTACTTGAGCGCTACTTAAGCGACAACAGGGGCGCATGGGACATGCAACCTGACGGCTCTTTCATTCAACGGCATCCCGAAGGAGAGGAGCGCAACTCCCAGTTGCAGTTAATCGATGACTGGAAAGGAAGCGCCCTAGCTAAACCAAACCTTTAGCCATTTACAAATTCAAGTGAAAGCCAAAAAATAAAAAACTCTGCAAATTGGTAGCGATTGACACTCGGCGGCGCAAATCGCCGATTTCCTCAAAGGTTCCAGAATTGGAGCCTCTTCTTTCTCAGCTAGGTGCTAAATTGCCTCCAAATTCGTTAAGAGGCCAGGGTGATGGGGATCCCTCTGGAGTCCAAGGAAGCTGCTTCAAAAAGCACTTCTAAGGAACCAACATTGCCGGCGGCCGGTCGTCGTAGTTTAGCCAATCGCTCAAATGGCACAACCTCGAGTCGGGGAAATCGTTCTAGTGGACGTTTAACCACAGATTCTATTGGTCATTACTTAAGCAGTATTGGTCGAGTGCCATTACTGACAGCAGCTGAAGAAATTGAGCTTGCACACCACGTGCAGGCCATGAAAGAGCTGCTTGACACTCAAGAAGAAGATCGCACACCCAAACAACGCCATCGCATCCGGATGGGGAAGAGGGCACGCGATCGGATGATGGCCGCCAACCTCAGGTTGGTGGTGAGTGTCGCCAAGAAATACCAAAATCAAGGTCTCGAACTTTTAGATCTCGTTCAGGAAGGAGCCATCGGACTTGAGCGTGCTGTTGACAAATTTGACCCAGCCATGGGTTACAAGTTTTCGACTTACGCCTACTGGTGGATTCGTCAAGGGATGACACGGGCGATCGACAACAGTGCTCGCACAATCCGCCTGCCGATTCACATCAGTGAAAAGCTGTCGAAGATGCGCAAGATCACTCGGGAGCTCTCCCATCGTTTCGGGCGTCAACCAAACCGCTTGGAGTTGGCCCATGCCATGGGCATTGAACCGAGAGACCTCGAGGGGCTCATCGCTCAAAGTGCACCTTGCGCCTCCCTTGATGCTCACGCCCGTGGCGAAGAGGATCGCAGCACCCTTGGAGAACTGATCCCAGATCCCAACGGCGATGAGCCGATGGAAGGCATGGATCGAAGCATTCAAAAGGAGCATCTGGGCGGATGGCTCTCCCAGCTCAATGAACGCGAACAAAAAATCTTGCGTTTACGGTTCGGCCTCGGTGGGGAAGAACCGCTCACCCTTGCCGAAATTGGTCGTCAAATCAATGTGTCGCGAGAACGGGTACGCCAACTCGAATCCAAAGCCATTTTGAAATTACGCACGATGACTAATCATCAGCAGGCTGCCTGAGTCGTACTTGCCCCTGCCATCTCTGTTGCCCATCGCCCTCTGGATGGCTGGTGTTCTCGGCAGCGCTCTGGCCTGCCGTCAACGCTGGCCTAATCAACGCGAGCTAAGTCGAAAGATTGTTCATATCGGTACTGGACCGGTTCTGCCACTCGCCTGGCTTCTCGATGTGCCTGCCTCCATCGCGGTGCCTTGTGCTGTGGTGGTTACCTTGATCGCCTTCATCAATCACCGCTGGAACTTGCTATCTGCGGTGGAAGATGTGGGGCGAGACAGTTACGGAACCGTTGCCTATGGCTTCGCCATCTGTTTGCTTCTCCTCCTGTTTTGGGCTGACAATCCCTCTGCTGCCTGTGCCGGAGTGCTGGTGATGGCCTTCGGGGATGGCCTAGCAGGTCTGATTGGGCGCGCCGTTCGTTCCCCAAACTGGACAATCTTGGACCAGCGAAAGTCCATCGTCGGCACAACGACGATGGCCATCACTAGTGCTGTGGTGTTGCTCGCTTTAGTGCTGATCACCCAAAGTCAACTCACCCCACTTCGGCTCATAGTCGTCTGCACACTGGCTGTGGGGCTAGAACAATTGAGCTTCTGGGGCATCGACAATCTGACCGTGCCACTTGGAGTGGCCTTGAGTTGGACGTGGATGACGGCCTGATCAACGCCGCAAGAGCGGCGATCTAGCTGAACCTTTCAGCTGAACCTTGCCCGAGCGACAGAAGCAGCGAGCTCTTCAAGCAATTCACCAGTGGTTTCAAGACTGATACATGCATCAGTCACGCTCTGCCCGTACGTCAGAGAGCTCTTGTCCGCAGACAACTTTTGATTGCCTTCTACAAGGTGGCTTTCAATCATGACTCCCATGACATGGTCCGACTTCTGGTCAACCTGAGACACAACTGCCTTTAAAACCTCGCTCTGACGCCGAAAGTCTTTACTTGAATTGGCATGGCTGCAGTCCACCATTAAACGATCCGGCAGACCGGCACCCGTCAATTCGGCAGCAGACTCCTGAATCGCTTCCAGATGGTAGTTGGTTCCACGATTGCCACCACGCAAAACCAAGTGCCCATTTGGGTTTCCAGAGGTACTGACGATCGAAGCATGACCCTCACGATTGATACCCAGGAAATGATGGGGTTTGGCTGCAGCCTGCATTGCATTAATGGCAATCGTGGCACTGCCATCGGTGCTGTTCTTGTAGCCAATCGGCATCGACAAGCCTGAGGCCATTTCACGATGGGTCTGGCTTTCTGTGGTGCGTGCACCAATCGCTGTCCAGCTGATGAGATCCGCGATGTACTGAGGGACAACAGGATCCAATAGCTCTGTCGCTGTTGGCATTCCTTCTCGAGCCAAATTAAGCAACAGCGAGCGGGCCATCCGTAACCCTGTATTGATGTCGTAAGAGCCATCGAGATGGGGATCGTTAATCAACCCCTTCCACCCCACGGTGGTACGGGGTTTTTCGAAATACACCCGCATCACAATCTCCAGCTCGGCAGCATGACGCTCCCGCATAGGCGCTAAACGACGGGCATAGTCGCGAGCCGCCTCCACGTCGTGCACAGAACAAGGACCAACAATCACCAACAGTCGGCGGTCCAATCCACGCAGGATGGCTTGAATGCGGCTGCGAGCCGTCACCACTGTCTCTAGAGCCGTTGGATCAATTGGCAGATCGCGATGCAACAAAGCCGGAGGGATCAGTGGTCGCGTGTCCACCACATGGAGATCGTGGGTGGTGGTCATGCCTTGGCCTGAGATTCAACTCAGATTACGCAAGTTGATCCAACGCAACAAACAACAGGGCGGAACGCTGACCAACAACAATGGGGGGTATCGCTGTCTGCGCCGCCAAAACCGATGCTGAGCACCTATCGCGAGAACGCCGAGGAACGGGAAAACCAGGGCATCCCACCGCTGCCTCTTGATACCGCTCAGACCAAGGGCCTCACGGAACTTCTTGAAAAGCCTCCGGCGGGGGAGGAGCAGACCTTGCTGCACCTGCTGAGCGAACGCATTCCACCCGGCGTCGATGAAGCGGCCTATGTCAAAGCAACCTGGTTGAATGCCGTCTCCCAAGGCAAAGCATCCAGCCCATTAGTGGCCCCTTTGGAGGCGGTGCAACTGCTCGGCACCATGGTTGGTGGATACAACGTCGCCGCACTGATCGAACTGCTAAAGCATCCGGACAAGAAGCTTGCGAGCTGTGCCGTTCAAGGTCTGAGCCGCACCCTCTTGGTCTACGACGCTTTCAATGACGTCATGGAGCTGGCAACCACCAACCGTTACGCCCAACAGGTGGTGGACAGCTGGGCTGCAGCGGAATGGTTTACCCGGCGTGATGAGCTTGCCAAAGAGATCACCGTCACCGTGTTCAAGGTGGATGGCGAGACCAACACGGACGACCTCTCACCAGCCACCCACGCGACCACACGTCCCGACATCCCGTTGCACGCCCTGGCGATGCTGGAAACCCGTGATCCAGAGGGACTCAGCACCATTGAAACCCTCAAGAGAAAAGGTCATCCCGTGGCCTATGTGGGTGATGTGGTCGGCACCGGAAGCTCTCGAAAAAGCGCCATCAACTCCGTGCTTTGGCACACCGGCAATGACATCCCCAATGTTCCCAACAAGCGCGCCGGCGGAGTGATCATTGGCGGCAAGATTGCTCCAATCTTTTTCAACACAGCTGAAGATTCAGGCGCCTTACCGATTGAGTGCGATGTCAGCGATCTGAACACCGGTGATGTGATCACGATTCGCCCCTACGCCGGAACGATCGAACGCGATGGCACGGTGATCAGCCGATTTGAACTCAAGCCGAGCACGATCAGCGACGAAGTTCGTGCTGGCGGTCGCATCCCGCTAATGATTGGCCGAGCTCTCACCGACAAGGTGCGCAGCCAACTTGGGCTCACCCCCTCTGAAACATTTATCCGGCCTAGCGCTCCTGCCGACACCGGAAAAGGCTTCACCTTGGCTCAAAAGATGGTGGGCAAAGCCTGCGGTCTTCCAGGCGTCCGTCCCGGCACGAGCTGTGAACCGCTGATGACCACCGTTGGCAGTCAAGACACCACCGGCCCCATGACCAGGGACGAAATGAAGGAGTTGGCCTGCCTTGGCTTCTCCGCTGATTTGGTGATGCAGAGCTTCTGCCATACCGCCGCTTACCCAAAACCAGTGGACCTTCAGACCCAGAGGGACCTACCTGATTTCTTTGCCCAACGCGGCGGTGTAGCCCTTCTCCCCGGTGACGGCATCATCCACAGCTGGCTCAATCGCATGCTCTTGCCCGACACCGTGGGCACAGGGGGGGACAGCCACACCCGGTTCCCGCTCGGAATTTCTTTTCCAGGAGGCTCCGGGGTTGTGGCCTTTGCTGCCGCCATCGGTGCCATGCCGCTCGACATGCCCGAATCGGTCTTGGTCAGGTTCAGCGGCTCTCTTCAGTCGGGGGTCACACTCCGCGATGTGGTGAATGCAATCCCCTGGGTCGCGATCCAAAAGGGCCTGCTCACCGTGGAAAAGGCCAACAAGAAAAACGTCTTCAATGGCCGGATTATGGAAATTGAAGGGTTGCCAGATCTGAAGCTGGAGCAAGCCTTCGAGCTCACAGACGCCACGGCAGAACGCTCTTGCGCAGGCTGCACCATCAAATTGTCAGAAGCAACAGTAAGTGAATATTTGAGCAGCAATGTGGCGCTGCTCAAAAACATGATTGCGCGCGGCTACAACGATGCACGCACCCTGGCGCGACGGATCAAGGTGATGGAGGACTGGCTGGCCAACCCCCAACTCCTTCAGGCAGATAACAACGCCCAATACGCCGAAGTGATTGAGATCAATCTCGATGAGCTCACCGAACCCGTCCTCGCCTGCCCGAACGATCCCGACAACGTGAAACTGCTCAGCGAAGTGGCTGGCGAAGCCGTTCAAGAGGTGTTCATCGGCTCTTGCATGACCAACATCGGCCACTACCGCGCCGCGGCCAAAGTTCTCGAAGAGGCCGGCGACATCGCAGCCAGGCTCTGGGTTTGCCCGCCCACACGCATGGACGAGGACATGCTCAAGCAAGAGGGCTACTACGCCACGTTTGAAGCAGCCGGCAGCCGCATGGAAATGCCAGGCTGCTCGCTCTGCATGGGCAATCAAGCCCGGGTGGATGACAACACCACCGTGTTCTCCACGAGCACCCGCAACTTCAATAACCGGCTTGGCAAAGGAGCGCAGGTTTTCCTTGGCAGCGCCGAATTAGCCGCTGTTTGCGCCCTGCTCGGGCGCATTCCCACACCCAATGAATACCAAAGGATCGCCGCTGAAAAGATCGACCCACTCTCCTCAGAGATTTACCGCTACCTCAACTTCGACCAGATCGATAACTTCGTGGAACAGGGTCGAGTGCTGAGCGCTTCGGAACAAGCCGAGGTCATGGCCGGCGCCTAATCGGCGTCCGCTCAAAGCCATGACTACACCCATCAACCTAAAAGGAAAACAAGATCCACCCGGTTCGAGTCGGAGCATTCGCCGGCTGCTGGAACGCCGCTGGCTGGTTGTTGCGCTCGCCTTGATGTTCACGGGGCTTGGCGCAGCCCTCACCGGAGTGTTGTTCAAGTTGGGCATCAAAGTTTTAGGTGCCTGGCGCCTGGAACTGCTGGCAGACCTTCCTGCTTGGGTCGTTCTGCCTGGCTTAGGTGCAACAGGTGGTTTGGTGTCTGGATTGCTGGTGTCTCGGCTGGCACCATCAGCAGGTGGATCCGGAATCACCCACATCATGGGATTCCTGAAACATCGGGCCGTCCCGATGGGTCTCAAGGTGGGCTTGGTCAAGCTGATAGCCGGAATTGTCGCCATCGGCAGTGGTTTCCCCCTCGGGCCGGAAGGTCCCGCTGTTCAGATGGGGGGATCGGTGGCCTGGCAACTTGCCCGTTGGCTAAGAGCACCTGCGGCATTCCGTCGCGTGCTCGTCGCCGCGGGCGGTGGAGCAGGGATTGCGGCTGTGTTTCACGCTCCGATTGGCGGATTTTTCTACGCCATTGAGGAATTACTGCACTCCGTAAGGCCAGTAGTAATGCTGCTGGTGATCGTCACCACCTTTTTGGCAGATGCCTGGGCGGATGTGTTGGGGCTCGCGGGTTTAAGCACGAGTGGCGGCGGGCTAAACACTGGCCTTGGCTTTCAGCTGGAGAAGGAATACGAACCACTGGTGAGTTTTTTACCCATAGATCTGGGATACCTGATCGGACTGGGCGTTGTTGTGGGTGTCTTGGCCGAGCTGTATTGCCGCTACGTCATCGCAATGCAGAAACAAGGGCATCGTTGGTTCGGTGACCGCCTCGTTCTGCGCATGGTGATCAGCGGAGCACTGCTAGGTGGGGTGTATTCATGTCTCCCCTCTGCATTTCACAACCTCGAAGGCTTACAAGACCTCATCGGTGATGGGAAAGCTGATATTCCAATGGCGCTCGGCACCTTTGTGGTGCTGTTTTTCAGTACGGGATTAGCAGCAGCGTCTGGTGCACCCGGAGGCTTGTTTTTCCCAATGCTCACATTGGGCGGTTCCATCGGCCTCGCCTGTGGAATTTGGGTCGAAGCTCTCACCGGCCACGTCCCCAGCACCTATGTCTTTGCGGGGATGGGAGCATTCGTCGCCAGTTGTTCACGCACACCGATTACAGCCATGTTTTTGGCCTTCGCACTGACCAAAGATTTGCTGGTCTTAAAACCAATCCTGGTGGCCTGCTTGGCGAGTTTTCTGATCGCACGCCTGTTCGATCACCGCTCGATCTACGAACGACAGATGGGGCTTGAGTTGCTGGTGGAAGATCAACTCCAAGCCGAGAAAGAACGTCGAGGAAATGTTCACCAAGAACGGGATGGCTCGACGCGACGCCAGGCCTTTCAACCAACCAAGCCCCAATCCGAACCCGACGAACCGGACCCCCAAGACAGCAATCCTCAGTAAGCATCTCTGCCTAATGGACCATCACAATGGCTTTGCGAATCGCTTTGGAAAGGGAACCATTGCTTTGCATACTCCGTTGATCCTGCAGGATGAAACCGTGATGCACGGGCTCTGCTGAACCGCGAAACCCTCCTGTTTGAACCTGCTGTAGCCGAGGTAGGTGCACTGAAAACAGTGCTGGCCTTCCCCAGCACCTACACCGTGGGCATCACCAGCCTTGGCTACCAACTCGTATGGGCCAGCTTGGCCATG
>JASJLK010000044.1:0-29792 GCA_037620855.1 Synechococcus sp. ChBW.bin.23
TCAATGTCTTTGTCTTCCAGGTTCTTGGCAAGCGGAAGTAGAAAGGCGATGCCAAGCATTGCCACTACGCCCATCAGCACTACATCTAGTTAAGGCTGATTACAGTTGACTTGCACTAAGCGGCACTCTTTCTTAGTCGGAGCTGCTTTGGAGTTCAGCTCTCGTTCGATCCGTTCGAGTTCCTTTTGTGCGTCGCTGTCAGTCATTGAGCCCAAGCGCAGGGTTGGGGGTAGCGGTGATAGATCCATGCATGACCAAAGTTCACTAGTACCTGCCTTTTCACTGTCTTCCCAATCGAACTAGAGCACATCCCCAATTTGGGGGATTTATTTCCAAGCCTTCAATTCGAAGCCTGGAGTTTTGAGAGAGGTGCAATGACCTCACAAGTACCCAGCCTTATCAGACCTACCTGAGGGTCAAATAGTTGCCCATAGTCATGCCTAGTTGCACAAAAAATTAGGGACAACTCAGGGACATACCCCCTACATCTACTGCAACTAAATACTCTTAAGCGGCAGCAGCGGCTAAAAAGCCCAGTACTGATCAGCACGTTTAACCATGTCCATACCTCCCGAGCACCCTTGATTCCACGGCTCCCCATCCATGATCACAGGTCTTGATCGCCGATCGAGACAACACCGGTCAACCAGCCAAGTGAGTCCAGCACAAAGAAGCAAGGCACAGAAAAGGCTTAATTTTCTTAGATTACGCAAACTAGTTTTCCTACGTAGTGCGTAAAATTGTTCTTGCCCTGACTGCAATCGCGGCCTTTATGCCTCAGGCCGCTTTGGCGCAAATGGACCCTCACGATGGGCATCACGGGCATGGGATGCAGCACGCACAGCCAGAAGATGCAAAGGAACAATCACCCGCTCAGTCGGGCACTCATGAGCACCATGCTCATGGGATGGGACCTCCAGGCAGTACCTACGACCTGCGCTTCATCGACGGCATGGTCGAGCACCATACAGGCGCTCTGCGCATGAGCGAATACGTCTTCAACATCGGCGCTCCTGGGGTTGGAGCCCTGGCGAACGGCATCTGGAACGACCAGGCTCGTGAGATCAAGGCGATGCGTCAATGGCGCAAGGCTTGGTATCCCGATGCACCTGTCTATCCCGTAGCGCTCCGTTCGAATGGTGACCCCAACTCCATGGCCGACCTGGTGCGCATGAGCCCAGAGGTCATTGCCGCCATGCGCATGTCGGGTACAAAACCAACGCGCGAGAACAGGGTGCAGTGGTTTTTAGAAGGCATGATTGAACATCATGGTGGCGCCCTGCAGATGGCTCATGAAGCGCGTAAAAACTCCACCAATTCAACAATTATTCGTCTTGCGCGAGACATCATCATTGCCCAGCGCAAAGAAATCATTCAACTCCGCAAGATGCTGCAAAGCGGAGGCTTAAACAAGTCTGATTATCACAAGTTTGATAATCTCTTTTCATTGTGATGTCCATGAATATTGACTTTTTAAAATTCAGAATCACTTCGCTACATTTACTCCAATTTGTTGTCGTGCTTGCTTTTGCTGCTTATCCCCTTGCCAGCTTGGGGCATAGCAAAGGTATTTATCAATCCAAAGCGGATGCAGAGAAACGAGCCAACGAGATTGGTTGTGTGACTGTCCATCAAAACAATGGGAAATGGATGCCTTGTGCGGATGAAAGGGAGCTTCACCGTCAACTGCGCAAGCAATGAAACCGGGAGTCCAGACCCAGCAAAAAGCGCGACGCATCCATAGGTGGTTAGTGCCTCTGGCTGCTTTACCGCTTTTGATTACAGCGAGCACAGGCTCGCTTTACAGCCTTCTTCTTGAGCAAGGAATTGATGCCTTTTGGCTCCTCAAAGTCCATACCGGGCAGTTTGGTTGGCTCAATCTCCAACCTGTTTATCCGATGCTGCTGGGGATACTCACCATCTTGGTAACAGTGTCAGGCCTTGCCATGTTTTTGAAACCCTCCAGATAACAGCGATCGCTTAGCTGTGAGATCAATAGCTTTTAAATACGGATGCAGTGCTGTAAATAAACAGCAAAAAATGCAGATGAGCCAATTGGGTTCAGACGAATCCAACAGCGGAAGCTAATCCTTAAATAGCAGTGGATTCATCGATGTCTTGCATCTGTGATGGTGTCGGTCGACAATCTCAAGAGTTGCACTCACTCCTGCCCAGTTGCACAAAAAAGCAGGGACAAATCAGGGACCAGTCTCTTAAGCCCACTGCAGCTAATAGCTCTTTAACGACAGCAGAGGCCACCAAGGCCAGCGTGAATCTTCAGGTTGGATTTCGTTTGCTGCCATTCAGTTCAGGTTCTTTCCCTTCGACTCTGCCTAGCAAAGGCGCTGAGCACCATGGACTCAAGGAACCTCTTTCAGGCCTGGTTCCACTTGCTTTAGTTGCTCCATCGTCAATGAAGATCGGAACAGCAAAGGAAGTGGTGCTGATCCGGACTTGAATGCTCCATTGCCCACCGGAGCGAGTGGAAGCGTCCCGGCCTGATCCAGCAGATGCCTGTCGAAGAAGAGTTTCGCCATCCCCTGGAGTTCCTGTCTGGCTAGGGACTGAGCTGGACCAGTGATGACAGGTGGAAGGTTCGAGGTGGCATCAAGGAATGACAGATGAGTGCCGCTTTTCTGAACCGCGAGCACCGAGCCTGGCTGTTGGAGGCTCGTAAACAGCGAGAGCTGCTGGGAAACAGGTGGAGCAAAAACATCTTTCATGCCAGCAATTACAAGCATCGGCACCGCTACTTGGGCCATAGATCGGCTGCTAAAAATCGGATTGATTACTGGATTCACCGCTACAGCAACCTTTACTCGTGGATCGCGAAAACTTGTCTGCTTGACAACACGGCCGGGTGCTGTGCATTGCCAAACAATTGCGGGATTGAGAATCACGGTGCGCGGGTCATTCAGCTGCTGACATCCACGCACCAGGTTGGGCCAATCCAATTGGGCTCCGGCAAGGGCCGTGACCGTATAGCCACCGAGGGATTGGCCCAGCACACCGACCCGCTGCGTATCGACCTTGCCCCCCCAGCGCTCCTCGACTTGATCGATCAATGCGCTAACAGTGATCGGCTGGTAATACCAGGCATTGGCGGGAGGAATGGCGCCTGTGCCCTCGATTGCGGCCGTCATGGTGTCGGCGCTGGTGAAGGGAAAGTCGAGAGAAGCGACCGCATAACCATGACTTGCCAGGGTCTGTCCCACGTACAGGAGGGCGTTCATATCGGTGTTGAGTCCGGGGGCAAGCACCACGAGAGGGGCTTGATTCTGAGCCGTTGCCGTCTTAGGCAGATAGGCACCGGCCTTGATGCTGTCGACAACATGACCTTTAAAAGTGAAGGACACCTGCTCAAAGCGGATCCTGCCAGGTTTCGCTGATTCCAGAAGGTCTGGACCGGCCTCAGGAATCCCTCCCAGTGCAGCCAGACGGGAATACAACTTGTTCTGAAGATTGAACTCCTGGGTCAGGGAACGCAGCAGCGAGCCGACAGCTTTCACATCAACAGGGATTGTGGTCAGTGGATAGGCCTGAAGCACATCAATCAAGCGCAGGCTGTCGCCGCTGGCTGCTCCCTCAATCAAGGCCGCAGCCATGGCATTGCCAGCAACGTCCTTGGGCTGAATGATCAACTTCACCAGCTGTTGAACCGTTCGCCTGCCGAGGGCTGTAGAGAGATAGTCCGATGCCATCACGGCATTCACAGGCGCCGACTGATTTAGAGCCTTACGTAAGGCCAGCTGCTCGGAGGGCTTGAACAGACGGAGTACATCGGCGAGCGCGGTGCCTGGCGGCTTCCCGGCCGCGTAATTGGAGAGTTCTTCAATCGGGATGGATCTTTTGAATTCACCAAGCTGAAAGCTGATTCGTTCTGCGGAAGATGCCGGAGCCGACAGTGCACCAAGAAAGAATGCTGCGGAGAGAAAGTACTTCATATCAAATTAGTCTTTGTAAGTGAAATTACACCTAATTAGGCACAAGGTTCGATCAAGCCAGAATTTGCTTCACCAGGCGACCTTTTAATTAAGAGTCCTGGGTCAACCAAGGTTATTGATTAATTCGAGATAAGGCGCGCCTTAATTAGTCCCTCTAGCATCAAAGACTTACCCTCGATGATTCCCAATTGTACATCAAAGTAGTATCAGATTGTTGTGCAGCACCTCAAGGCCTCGATCCAAATCTCCCATATAGTCCTCTTTAAATAAGCCCAGATGGCCCTTATTGATTTTGAGATTCGGAACACCCATCGGCGCTGTTGACACGGACCAACCAACTCTCGACCAGCTGCTTCTAAGCGCTGCTGAAGGATGTCGGCTGTCTGTTCCGTCAACGGTTTGCCACCATTCACGCTCAGTTCAATTCGGGGCACTGTCCGAGTGAGATGCAGTAACGCAACTGGCTTATGGGACTGACGTGAGCCCATTCGTACAAGAAGCCAGTCGAGAGGATGGCAAGGGAAGTCACCCCCATTAACAATAAAGAATTAGCCCAACTATTTCATGGTCCTCATCAACGCATTGAATCGAGGACTGTTGATTGCTGGCCTGGGAATCAGTCTCGTTGGCTTTGGTGGTGAGCAAGCGGCACACGCTAGAAACCGCAGGGCGTTGCGCGGCCTGGTTTCTGTCATGGGCAAACCTGTGGCTAACGCCTCGATCACTCTCTGGACAACGCAAGGCGGGACCCAGCCCGAGAGAGTCAAAGTTGTTCGTTCAAGGAACGATGGAAGTTTTGATCTTGCCGTCAAACCAAACGATGGAACTGTTCATTACCTGGTCGCATCAGGTGGAATGGTGAACAATGCAAAGGTTGATCGCCTCACCATGCTCACTGTTCTCGATGAAACAGTGAATGGAACAGTAGCGATTAGCGAACGAACGACAGTGGGATCTGTTTGGCCCAATGCTCAGCAATTGAAAGGTGATCAACTGATCGGTAGCACAAATGCTCTGGCGATTGGTTCTGGACATGTCAAGCACCTCATCAACCCAAGTACAGGTGAATTTGGCGAAACATTACTCAACGGATTCAACTTACTTAGTTCAGAAACTGCTGCTCGTATCAATGTTCTTTCCAATCTCTTAGCGCTCTGTGGAGACCCTCAAAAAGAAAGAGCTTGTGCACAGCTCTTCTCCCTAACCGATACTACGAATACCCTTGATGTAATGACAAGTATTGCAAAATCACCTTGGAAAAGCACAGATAAACTTTATAGATTATTTGAAAATAATTATCCTATCAGCAATAATTCAGGAAGAAGATCGACTGCATCTCTCCCCTATTTATTATTTCAGCCGGAGAGTTTTTCCTTGTCAGTCAGGCTGCAGGGAGGGGGTGCTTTGGCCCTCGGAAAGTTGAGCTTTGACCAGAAGGGCCATCTATGGAGTGGTGCTAACTGGATGCCCGGATCGCAATCAGGCGTGGTCAACAGCATTGGAGGTGGAATGACGCACTTCGACCAGAAAGGAAGAGCACAATCACCAGCAATCACTGGCTACAACGGTCAGGGGCTGGACGGGGTTGGATGGGGAACTGGAATCTCAGAAAAATATGCTTGGGTTGGCACGTTTAACAATAAAGTTGGAGTTTTTGATCTTAAAGATGGAACAGCTCTTGGGCCAGCAACCATTGATAAAGAAGTAGGGCAACTCCAGGGGATTGCAACGTCCCAAAATGGTGATGTGTGGATAGCAGACAACACTGGAAATCATATGATTCAATTTCCTGGAGGTGATTTCAGGCAAGGTGAACGCATCTCAATCGAAGGTCTTCAAGCTCCATTTGGAGTGGCTACAGACGATCAAAACCGAATTTGGGTGAGTAGCAGCTTCAATAACAAACTCACCGTGATTGAGGGTGATTCACCTGATCAATACAAAACAGTCACGGTGGCACTTGGAGCGCGTGGTATTGCCATTGATTCAAAGGGCAACGCCTGGATATCTCAACAATCCAATTCACCTTCAGGAGCACTGCCTCCAGGTGCAGTCATGCCACCAGGCACACCTAACCCGCCTCAGCAGCCCAAAACAATTATGGAAGAATTTGAGGAAGGTGCTGCTTTTGCTGCGGCCAACCCCGAGCTCCAAACCCTTGGGAATCTTGCATTGATCTCTCCTGATCTTGAAATTATCAAAAATGGAGTCGCAGGTGAAGTCGCATTCGTGCCTTGGGGCGTCACGATTGATGGAAACGACAATGTTTGGGTTGGCAACCTCTACGGACAAAGCTTGATCCATATATGCGGAACAGATCCATCCACATGCCCTGAGGGAAAAACCACCGGCGATGTGATTCACAACTTTCAAAGCGGGGTCATCCAATTAACGACAGATGTTGTAGTTGATGATGCTGGTAATATCTGGAGTGCCAACAATTGGTATGACGCCGATGTTGTTATTAACAACAGCTATAACCCTCGTTCTTCAACATTTCCAGGAGGACAAGGTCTTGTGGTGACTTATGGCGTAGCAGCACCTGTACAAAATCCACTTTTTGGCACGGTGCGTAAATCCAATTAATGAACAAGGTAAACAACAGCCATTAACATAGCTTGAATCCTGGTATCTGTTGTTTCGTCCAATAGCTGCTAAGTAAACAAGGAAATAACATGAAAAACTCTCCAGCATGGGGAGTTTTTTATTTATCACTTGATAGAAACGATTGGTATCGACAATATGACAATCATAGCTCGGATAAGCTGCGCGGCAGCAATCTCCCCGACCGGAAATCTTGCCGCGCTCCCACCGTGGAGAGGTTGAATGAATACCCGCAGAAAAAAACTGCGCTGAAACGACCAAAACTCTCGAGTTAGGCTGTGATCACCTGATGAGTCTCCTGATCATTAAATCTAAGCTTGAATAAAATATGTATTCATCTGTTCATTGATAGAGACAGGCGCATGAGCAGCAACAGTTCTGATGGGTCTAAAGCTGTTTCGTGATTCAGTTCGACAGCGTCTTTTCCAGCTGCCATGGCCTGCAGGAGCTGTTTAAGCCCCTCTCTCCTGATCTCGTATCGCTGCAGTTGAGCCGCGGCCCATTGCATGGGCGACTGCGCAGTTATCGCCAAGGTGCCATTCGATTCAATCTGCTGGAAACGAATCAGAGCCTGTTTCTGAGCGGCACCCGGCGATCGAAAGCCTGCACCTTGGCTGTCCCTTTAGATGATGTCGTTGCGACGTCGCCTTATCGCGCTCAAGGCATTCCCGTGCTTTGGCCAGCCCTGCTCGGATACAACCAGCATCTCACCAGCTTCGACCTGAAGGTGCCTGCCGGTGCTCGGCTGGCCACCATCGTGATTGGCAAAGAAGCCCTGCTACAACACCTCACTCGATTGGGAGCAAGACAGCTCACCCTGGCACGCTGGAAAAGTACCAATCAATTGGAACTGCTTCCGGAACTCCGGCAGGCATTGCTTGACCAGCTGAGCAAATTGATCAGAGGGGAGAAGAATAGTTGGAACCAAGAAGGGCCCGACCAGCTGATCGAAACTGTGATCCGCTGCTTTGAAGAAACGCATGCACGCACAACTCATATCGCCAATCGAGAGTCAAGACATGAAGCAGCCATCGACCTTCTGCACTGGTGCGCAAGTAACCCTATGAAAACCGTCACCGTGGAGGAACTCAGTTCCGAGCTCTTCCAATCCCGAACCTCATTGTTCCGTGGATCCCGGGAACATTTCGAACAAACACCCTTGGGTCTTCAGCGCTCCATTCGCATGGATCGTGTCAGGCAGCTTCTGCTTGAGCCTGCCCGTCGCGACAGCCTGGGCCTGATAGGTGTTGGCGACAGTGCTGCATCGATGGGTTTCTCCAGCCGCGGTCACTTCGCCCGGCGATATCTGGAGCAATACGAGGAACAACCACAGACCACCCTCGCCGAGAGCCTGCAGCACACCATTTGAGGAGCAACTAACAACACGCGCGTACGAATCAAATGATGTTCGTTCATGCAGAATTTTCACGTTTATTTGAGATATTCAGGCTTGCGGCCACGCGCCGGGATGCTGAAACGTTCCCGTACGACGTTGATGGAATCGGCGAAATGGGTCCATGGATCCATCTCTTTAATCAGATTGCAGGAGACATGGCTGCCATGCTCGAGTCCGGCGAAGAGCCGATCTGGATCGAGTTGTCGCCATTCACCAGGAATAAAAGGAGAAACGCCTACCCCCAGTTCGAATTCGGCCATCACAAACATGATCACGTCGAACGGATCGAGTCCTTCGAATCCCGCCTGGAATGCCACCACTCCCCCTTCCTCTGCGGCAGTAGTGCCGTATCCCCCGAGCACATGGCAGCAGTCATGTCGAAACACAGGCGGTGGTGGGCCACCTGGTTGTCCAGGAAAGTCGAAGGCATTGAGATCAATGAAATCTGCATAGGCCTTACCGAAGCTTCCTGACGGATACCCCCTAAGCGCCTGAAAACGCTCAAGCATGGCTCGGTCTTCATGGCCGCTCAACACTTTGAGTGTTGCCGCCAAAGCAGAAAAGCCATCTGCTTGGATCGTGGCCTCAACGGCCTGCCGTATAAATCCCCGGCGGAGGATGTCAAAGCGCAGCGCCAGTTGGTGCCCCTCCATCACGTTTCGGTAGGTGTTCACCGGTCGGGCATCCACTTGGAAGGCTGTTGCAGTCAGGTCCAACAGCGCAAGAGCTTCCGGACTTGGTGAACCATCGAACATGGCAACCAGCGTCATTCCTCGCAGAATCCGTTCTCTCCATTCGGGATCCTGATCGCAGCCGATGACTGCAGAGGCCATTGCTTCTGGTTGCAGGCTTGGCAGAGAGTTGAGATCAACATCCACCTGGAGGATGTGGTCACGGATCCCCCGGATGCCAGCAAGGGCTTTTTTTGAAGGGCTTCCATGAAGCCGTGCCATGGTCATCAGAGCCGGTAAGCCGGCATGGGCCAAACATTGGCAAAGCTCCTGCGATAAGGGCCTATTGGGGTGAATCGTCACGGCTCCTCGATATCGCCAACCCAAGGGATAGCTATGGATTCAACAGCTGTTTTCTGGCACTGCGGGGGCTTGCATAACTTTGAGATCGCGGTTCGATAGCAGGAACCCGTTCTCTGGCTGATGTCCTTGCTTTTAAAGCGCCAGATTGAGCGGCTTGAAACCGTCATTGAATTGTCTACGGATTGGCTCGAAATTCAATATCTGATGGCTGAACTCGATCAGCTCAAAGACTTGTATCAGGAGCCAGACGCTCAGGCGGCCTGATCAGCGGAAAAGCTCCACCACGGGGGAAGCAACGCATCAAGTTGGAGCCTTTTTAGCGACTGATGAATGCTGTTGCCTACGGTTGATTGATGTCTTCCCAAGCTGTGTCTTATTGGCTGCTACCAGGCCCGAAGGCGCGGGTCAGGTTGGATCAGCTCTGCGCTTTGGCTTGTGAGGGGATTCCGTTAGGGCTAGGAGCGTCCATGTTGCCTCCTCATATCACCCTTTACAGCCACCCTCTCGATGCTGTTCAGCCCAATAGCCAAGAGCAGATCATCGATCGCCTCCAGCAGCTCGCCGATGGCCATCATCCCGTTCTGCTCTACCCCAAGGCGATTGAGGCAATGCAGATATTCACGCAGAGTTTAGTGTTGCGTTTCAATTCCGAAGCGCTGGCAGATCTACATCCTTGGTTCCTTCAGTTGTGCCTCAGCTCCCCCAATAAGCTTGACTACAAGCTTGATCCGCACTTGAGCTTGCTCTACAGCCAAGTCCCTTTTGAATTCAGGCGGGAATATGCCAAGGGTCTTGTCCTTTCAACAGATCCGCTGTTGTTTGAGAGTGTGAGCGCTGTTACGCATCCGCTCAAGATCAAGAGCCCAGCCGACATTGCTGCATGCACCACCCTTCATGAGTGCTCTCTGGTTTCATCAGCTTGATGGTCTTCAGGGGTCAACCAAGAAGCTCTCTTTTTAATTGTGCGATGCGCGTAAATAATTCAGCTCTCTTGTGTTGCAGCAATAGTTTTGCTGTCATAAACCGAACCAAAGCCACAACACCAACAAGCTTGGTAACGCCCTGAATCACACCACCAAAGAGTGGTAGCTCATTGATTGCTTGCAATATATTTGCTGCCAGTGTTAACCCTAAACCCAGAAGGAATGCTCCAAAGAGGACGAGAAAGACGAGATAGATTTGCTTAATTCCATCAAAACCAAGCCCTTGTAAACTCTCCATACCCTGTTGGAAATAGTCAAACAGCGGAGCAGCGCTGGGTTCATCCTGCTTGTTTATTGCGTCTTGGTTAGAAACAGGAGTGATTACGCCCGCTTCTGAAATAACCTGAAGAGCAGGATCTGATGCCGATTTAAACGTATTCTCAATACCGAAATCTGGCTTAACTGCATACTTCTCTTCTGGATCCTTAAACGGCATTCACCTTGATGTGCTGAAGTATCCTTCACCATGCCAATCATACACGATTAATGTTAGTATGATCAATTTGCATAATGATAAATAGAGATTTACGATATCAAAAACTCTTATTATTAAGACTATGATATGCGACAACACTCTATGTCTTCGGCAGTGATAATGCATGCCTACGAGCTCTTCATCCAGTGGGCTTGCGTGGTTTAGTACTGATTAATAGTGTCGATCTGGTTGATCAATAATCTAGGAGTAGCGATTATAGTTGATCTCAATCTGGCAAAATCTGTCTGAATCCCTTGTGCTCTATTACGCGTAATGAAGTATTAAAGAGATCGCTTAGTTTTTGGTCTTGTAGTAATTGCTCTGGTGTTCCATCTGCGCAAACTCTTCCCCGATCTACGAATAAAATTCTGCGCATTTCTGGAAGAATGGTATCAATTCGATGGGTGATCACCAGGAGCGTGGTGCCTTTTTGGGACAGTTCTCGCAGGGTGTCCAAAAGTTGATGGCATGCCTTGAGATCGAGCGCTTTACATGGTTCATCAAGAACCAGCACCTCGGGATCGTGGACAAGAGCTCTAGCAATCATCAGCCGGCGACGCTGGCCGTCTGAGAGTTGTCCATAAGGTTTCTCTGCGAAGGGCTCAAGATTCAGTTGGTTCAGGAGCATCTCGCCTTTCTCGATTTGTTCCAAGCTGGGTTTCTGGTCACGTCCTAACCGTGTTGATCCAAAAAAAGCACTCAAGATTAATTCTTTTGCACGAATAGATGGAGAAAATCGCATTTCCAAGTCACTACTAACGATCCCAATAGAGGAGCGTAGTTGCCAAATATTGATGGCGCTCTTTCCAAAAATTTCAAGATGAGAATCTGGTTTCACGATTGGGTAGAGATTGCGATTAATCAGATTGACGATTGTGCTTTTGCCTGCACCGTTTGGACCCAGAATTGTTGTTGACTCTCCGATCTTTAATTTTAGGCAAAGGTCGTGGATCACAGGCTGACCATCAAGCCAAGCTTCGAGATGATTAGCGTCAAACCAAATATTGCTCATTGCTTTCAATATGATGCAGGTTTAAGTCTAGCAATGCTGTCATGTCATCTTCATGCTTCAAAAGAAGTGAACCGATGTGAGTTTTCGAGGGTTTCATTGTTTTGTTTCCTTTAAGAGGATCCATGTGATGGTGGCTCCCTGATTGCGAGGACAGGCGCCAAGCCCCTAAGTGGTTGAGTGATGGCTATAACCGTTGTCTTGATGCGCAGATGGCCACGCACTTGGCCATCAACACCAAAGGCGGATCAAATCCAGCCAAGCTGCATGACCTCAAAGCAGTCGAACAATGCGAAGACTTTCGATTTCGATGATCAACTGGGAGACATTCACATCTGTTGTGGTCACTCTGCTGACGATTTGTTTGATGAGCAGTCCTGCCTTAGCCCATGGCAAGGGTCTGTACGCCACGCAGGCCGAGGCTCAACAACGCGCTGAGGAAATCGGATGCACTACCAGTCATCAAAACAACGGCCGCTGGATGCCCTGCGCTGATGAACGAGAACTCCACCAACAGCTCCGTAAGCACTGAAACAAGCAGTCCATTCGCAACGACAAGCACGCCGAATCCATCGATGGCTGGTTCCACTTGCCGCAGCACCCCTTCTCATCACCGCCAGCACTGGCTCTATTTATAGCTTGCTGTTGGAGCGAAATATTGATGCTTTTTGGTTGCTCAAGTTGCATACCGGCCAGTTTGGCTGGCTTAACTTGCAACCCTATTATCCAATCCTGCTTGGTGTGCTCACGATCGTCGTGACGATGTCCGGTATTGCCATGTTTTTAACGCCTTCTAGATCATGATGACGACTGATCCGTGGATCGATCACAACGGCACATAGGTCAACGCAGCCTGTCAGCACTGTGCTTGGAAGGTTTGGAAAGCTCTTCTTCAGGGGCACAGGATTTAACTCAGTGACATAAGGAATGCGAGTCCATGCAGAACATTTACTTAAACCATTGCAAACCTATGTCTTTCTTCGCTAGAAACGGCATTTTACCAAAATGGACGATTTTTCGTTATCAAAAAGTTCAGTAGATCACTCTCCTGCTTCGTCAGTACTTATTCGGATACTACTTTTCATCGTAACTAAAAGTTTTGGGCATAAATGCTGCCGAATCCCCAGGACGTATGCATTCTGTAAATAGTCTGTTTTTCTGAAATCTGTTGCTTTTGGTTATTTTAGTTGCAATCATCTCTAGATTTGATCGTCGATAAATTCTCAAGCGAGATTTAGAGTTTGATCCTGAATCAGATCCCAAGCCTCAGCGGCCGTGTCTGCAAACTGGATTAATTCAAGATCTTTATCATCAATCAGTCCTGAATCAGCCATAAATTCGAAATCAATAAGGCGCGCCCAATATTCTCTTCCGAAGAGTATAATGGGCATTGAATGTTGCGTTCCTACCTGCCGCAGCGTGAGTAACTCAAATAGTTCATCGAGGGTGCCGTAACCACCCGGAAATAAGACAGCACCAACGGCTCTCATCACAAAGTGAAATTTACGCAAGGCAAAATAATTAAATTTAAAGCAGAGGTTTGGTGTGATGTATGGATTGGGATGTTGTTCATGGGGAAGCTCAATATTTAATCCGATTGAACGACAACCAGCGTCAAATGCACCACGATTAGCCGCTTCCATGATTCCAGGACCTCCTCCTGTCACAATCACATGCGATGAACAGCTAGGCCCTGTGGTTGATTCTGACTGACCAAAACGAGAGGCCAGAAAAGCGAATTCTCGTGCGGCATCGTAATACGAAGAAAGCTCTACTATTTTTCTTTTTTGACTTACTTTTCGCTTCCATTGTGCTGAAGCTGGATTTGCATTTAGCTCCCTGATTGCTTCTTCGAGACTTGCTTCTGCGGCAGACTTTTCCTGTAAGCGTGCACCTCCAAACACAATGATTGTGGAGGTGATGCCAGCTTCTGCGAGGGAAAGCTCAGGCTTGCTAATTTCCAGCAACATCCTTACGCCACGCATCGAGGAACTGTTGAGAAGATCAAGATCCTGATGCGCGAGCCGATAGGTGTCCGAGTGAATGATCTGCTCAAGGTTTCCAGCCACTCGGTCTGGATTGTCACTTGGCAAATCTGAATCCATAAAGTTTGAACACATCATGGGCTGCTCCCTCACCACATCTTGGCTGCCAGCGACTCGCAACCAGCGCCTGGCTGAATCGATAGCTTGAACGTCTCCACTCGTCCGGGCCCATGACTGCCAAGCCTTTGCCCAGCACCGGCGCCGTGACCGGCTTGAAGGAGACTCTCGATTTCTTCAATGATCCGTTATTTGCGCAGAAACGTTTTGACGCTTACGGGGATGTGTTCGCCACCAAGTTGCTGGCGCAGCGCATTGTGTTCATCCGCGGTGAACAAGCGATCACTGAGTTGCTGCATCAAGGCGATGCTTTAGAGGGCTGGTGGCCTGAAAGTGTGAAGCAGTTGCTCGGGAGCCGCTCTTTGGCCAATCGCAACGGGCCTGGCCATAAAGCGCGGCGAAGGGTTGTTGGTCAGTTGTTTTCAAGCGCTGCGTTGGTTCGCTATACCCCGTCGATCACCGGACTGATCGATGAACTTGCCAATGAGCTGATTCAAAGTTCTGGTTGTGTGTCCCTGTCAGCAATGATGCGCCGCTTTGCTTTTGCTGTGATCGCCACCACTGTTCTGGGGCTGGATGGCGAAAGCCGAGAGGTGCTCTTCGCTGATTTCGAAATCTGGACCAAGGCCCTGTTTTCGATTCCTCTGGCAATCCCTGGTACTCCTTTCGCTCGCGCCATGGCCGCACGTCAGCGCCTGCTAAACCGCATAAAGCAGGTTTTGCATCAGGGCGGTAATCAGGGGGGCCTTGATCTGATCAGCGGTGGTCTTGATGAAGCGGGTATTCCGCTGGAAGACGACGACCTAGCGGAACAACTGTTGCTCCTGCTGTTCGCCGGCTACGAGACCACAGCCTCATCGCTGAGCTGTCTGTTTCGTGCCCTGCTGATCCAGCCGGAGTTGATGCAGTGGTTGCTTCCTGAGATTTTGGAGTCTCCTTGGCCAGCTACCTCAACACCTCAATCAGCTCGTCTTGATGCCACGGTTCTCGAGGTGATGCGCCAGACACCGCCTGTGGGTGGGTTTTTCCGCCGCAGCCTGCGCAAGATTGAGTTGGCGGATGTGGAAGTGCCAGAGAACAGTGTGATCCAGGTGGCTTTGACTTCTTCGGGGCAAACGGATAGCAGCGATCTGGCTAACTTCCGCCCCCAACGCCATCTCGATGGTTCGTTTGATCAAACCATGCTCCCTTTCGGAGGTGGAGAACGGGTGTGCCTCGGTAAGGCCCTGGCGGAATTGGAGATTCGCTTGATGGGGGTGGGGCTGCTCCAGAAGGTGAAATTCAAACTGTTACCGGATCAGGATCTCTCCTTGCAGCTGGTGCCCAGCCCCTCGCCCCGCAGTGGCCTGATGGTGAGCGCTACACCAACCACTGATCGGCATCCATGATCTTTTTGCTGAGTAAGCCAAGGCGCTTGAATTCGCCAAAATTCAGATCTTTCACCGCCTGATCGATTCCGCAATCGACCCATTGGTCATCGCACTTTTCGTAAATAGTGAAGTGCTGCTTCAGCGTTTTGCGTCGAATGCAGTAGGTGATGCCGTCCTCATTGAGATACTCAGCGGATTGCAATTGCAGCCCCATCGATGTACTTCCATTCCTCTGGATGCTCAAGCCTCGGATTTGGATGACTGGGAGGTTACTCAATACGTCTGAATATGTGCTTTCAAATGATGCCCACTTTGCTATGAGTGCTAGTTAGGTTGATGTGTGCGATAGTTGATAACAAGTAAAGATCGTGTTGATGTAAATGAAGCTTGCAGCCTTCAGCTGTAATTGAAAAGGATAAAATAAGGGAATTATCTGCCTATTATTTTGTTTTTGCTGATAATAAATATGGGGGATTGTCTATTTTCTTGATTGATTAATGAAAGGATTAGCCTGATGTAACCATTGTTTTGAATGCTTCATTGCCCGATTCATCGGCTAAGTCTGTCAAGAGCGCTTTGCTATCTTCCCCAAGATTCTCTAGGGTCTTTGTCGTGTAGTCATAGTTGTCAAAAATGGTTTCTACTGACCAGACATAATTATTTTCAATAGCATAGCTACAAATACTTTTAACGACTTCATCTTGAGTTGCCCTAATCCCTTTGTCCCAAAGATCTTTGACTATGAAATCTGCAGTAACAGTTCCTTCAAGCATCGGGTCGAGGTCGAATGCGAGCACACATCCGAGTTCGTTAAAGGTTTCAACCCATGCGCTGTTGGTCTCAAGGCAGCCCTTGATAATTGAATGAGCCTCTTGTTTTGTGGTCACTTGAAAAAGTCAGATCTCTTCTTTTTAATGCATCAACGCACGCTTTGCCTTGATTTTTCAGAAAGATTTTGTTTGGAATGTCTGACAAATTCCATATTGCCGCCGACTTTGCGATCACTCCTTGGATCTTGCGGTCAATACGAGGTTGCTAGGGGGCAATTTATGGAGTGTCACTTTTAAAAAATTTGCGAAAGTTTGTGCTTCATGTTAAGGCTGTTTTTTCTTTATCAAAAGTTTTTATGCAGACCCTATAAATTGTTGATCAGAGAATCTTGTCATCGTTTCTGGGTTAATGAGATGATCGCTGCTTTTTCTAGTTGTCGGATTTGGAACTTCAAGATTGCTACGCGATGGGCTAAAGCTGATAGCAAGAGATCAATGCGTCATGACTGCAGCGACACTGACCTCCCTTCCCTTGCAGAGCTGCAAGTTTGAGCGGTTTGGCACTGCTATTAATCCTGTGGATGACATGACGCCCCATAGCGACGTTGACGCCCAACTCAAATTTGAGGGAGCTGACCTGCGCTACTACGTGATGCGCCTACGTCATCGGCCGGCAGTGCTGGCAAGCATGACCCGCCATCAGCGAGCTACGCAGTGCTTAGGTTCTGCCGATGCTCAGCCTTGGTGGTTAGCAGTAGCCGCTCCAGAGCTCCTTCCCGAGGAGCTCTGTGCAGCATCCGTGCAATTGGTGCAAGTCAACCCCGGAGAAGCTGTGAAGCTCCATCAGCGCACATGGCACGCTGGGCCCTTTTTCCATGGGCCCTCTGCCCTTTTTTACAACCTGGAGTTAGGCGATACCAATCTCAACGACCACAATTTTCAGGCGCTAACAGCTCCGATCAGGTTGATGCTTGCTTGATCCCTCAGGGAACCCAGCCACTAACGATCTGCTACTGATGATTCTCTGGCCAGTCTTTGACGCGAATGAGCACCACCAACAGCTTGCGTCCTCTTCCTTGCAGAACGGGTCCGTTAATCGGGGTGCGCGAATCAATCGCTTACCTGAGGGATCCTGACGGTTTCATCGCAGAACGCCACCAACAGTTTGGCCCGGTTTTTGGCACAACCCTCTTCTTTCGCTCTACCGCCGTTGTGGGTGGTCCAAATGCGGTTGAGCAGTTCATCCGCCTGGAGCGCAGCATCAGTGAAAGCGCATTACCAGCTGCCTTTACGGCCCTACACACAGCTGATGGTGCTTTAAATCAGGCCGGTGATAAACATCGATCCACGCGACGTGGCTATTCCGCTCTCTTCAGCCCCAGCAATCTGGAGTCGTACCTACCAGATATCAATCGCCGCATGGTGGAGTTCACATCCAGCATTGCTCAACACGGGAGTACGTGTATCGCGCTCGATGCGAAGCAATTTTGCCTCAATCTCTATGCAGAACTCTTTGCTGGTGAATCGTTAACGAAGGACGAGATCGAAAGTTTCATCTCTTACAACGATGCACTGCTGAGTCTTAGCAAGCAGCTTCCTTCCTTTCGAAGGGGTGAGAAGGCATTAGCTGCGCTTCAGCAGAGCATGCAACTGCGTTTGGGCAAATATCGACGCGGAGAACTTGACGGAGCTTGCTTCCGAATTTTTACTGACAATCTCGATGAACATGGACAGCCATGGAGTGACGAACGCATTGCGACGGCCACCGTCTTGATGGTGTGGGGGGCCTATATCGAAGTTGCCTCCTTGATGGCCAGCTGTTTAATCCAAACAAGACATCGACTTGATGTGAGAGATCAGGTTCTCAATGAGGCAATGGATCACAATCTGGTGTCTCCAAAAGTGCCAGGTCACCTTGCTTCATGGGACCTTCCCTACGTACAAGGAGTGTTGCGTGAATCTCTTCGATTAATCCCCCCAGCTGGAGGTGGTTTCCGGATTACCTCTGAAGACATTGATATTTCTGGGTACCGCATCCCCGCGGGCACCGTCGTGACGGCTGACCCGCGAATCGGAAACGCAATGTCTGCATTGTTTCCAGAGCCTCAGTCGTTTGCACCTGAACGTTGGATGAGAGAACTTGATGTCAAACGCAATCTCAAAGACGGAGCTGGATGCCCTTTCGCAGGGAGTGCCCTACGGATGCCCAAGGAAGGATGGTTTCCAGGAGGGATTGGTAAACATGGCTGTCCAGGCTTGCCATTGGCTGAGCTCAGTGTGAAGATTTTTTTGGTGCGTTGGATGCAAGCGATTCAGCATTGGGAGGGTGATTCAGAGCAGGCAAAGTCGATTCCATACATACTTGTTCCCATTCGAATTCCCACTGATTCCTACCGGTTAAATGTTGTACCGGTTCCTGTAGATGCAGTCCTAGGTTAATTTCAAAATTGTGGATAGTTCACTTTCTGATGTTTAATTGATTTTGGACTGTTAGTTCTTGATATTTTTACTAGTGCTTTTGTATTGTTGGTAGTAGGCTTTGAAGTGCTTATAGTTTCTTTTACTTCTCAGTTTTGACTGGATTGCAATTGAATGTCAACAAACAATGAGCTCCAATCCTGAGCGTTGTAAATACATTGCCGGATTGTTGCTCGGTAATTCTGTAGCGTTTGTACTTATGTCCTGCTTTGCATGTGACATATTAGGGTTTCCTTCCTTTTCGTTATGGCAAAGCTACGCCTCATCATTTATGCCGCCACAGCCTTCGGGGGAATTGTCTGGCCCTGGTACTGCATTTATCAGTTTATCCAAGAAACTGAAGCTTTAGGTCTGACCGATCCGCTGGAGATTGTGGACCTATTTTCTCAGGGCGTCTGGGCAAATGCTTCCGCCGGTTTTATTGCTGCTGATTTGACTCTTGTTCTCATCGCTGCTTTTGCATTCATTGTTGCCGAGGCGTTGAGGCTCAAAATGAAATATTGGTACCTTTACTTTGTTGCCACTTTTGGCATTTCTTTCGCATTTTCATTCGGCCTTTTTATGTTTAACAGAGAGCGTAATTTAATGCGTTCGTCTGATGGTTCTGCCTAGGGCTTGGGTTGCAATCTGCGCATGCAACCACTTTTGATCCATGGGTTCTGGCATGGGCATTAGCCGAGCGACGCTGGAGATGAGGGTTGTCAGCTCTTTTCAGCGTCTGTTCCGAATCGCACTCTCTCGACTGTTTTGCTGTTCTTCAGAGCGATGATGCACAACGTCTCGATTCTCCCTCGCTCATGATTCGCTCCAGAGCTGCGGTCGCTTGGGCTCCAGGCAAGCCTTTGGATGTCACCGAGATAGATGTTGCTCCACCCCGTGCTGGAGAAGTGCTCCTTCGTGTTGTGGCGACTGGGGTTTGTCATACAGATGCTTACACCCTTTCTGGCTCAGACCCTGAGGGTTTGTTCCCTGTCGTGTTGGGGCATGAAGGCGGAGCTGTTGTGGAGGAGATCGGCGATGGCGTGACCTCAGTGGCGGTAGGCGACCATGTGATCCCTTTGTACACCCCTGAATGTGGGCGTTGTCGTTTTTGTCTGTCCGGTAAGACGAACCTATGTCAGGCGATTCGTTCCACCCAGGGAAAGGGGGTGATGCCTGATGGCAGCAGTCGTTTTTCTCGTGATGATTTGATGATTCATCACTACATGGGTACGTCGACATTTTCCGAGTACACCGTTCTTCCGGATATTGCAGTTGCCAAAATCAACTCTGATGCGCCGTTGGAAAAGGTGTGCTTGCTTGGCTGTGGTGTGACCACAGGAATCGGAGCGGTCCATAACACCGCCAAGGTTGAACCTGGCAGCAGCGTGGCCGTCTTTGGCCTTGGTGGCATTGGTTTAGCGGTGATCATTGGTGCGGTCCAAGCTGGAGCCGATCGGATTATTGGGATCGACCTCAACCCTGCGAAGTTCGCTATCGCCAAACAACTGGGAGCCACGGAATGTATCAATCCCCGCGACCATGCGGCTCCCATCCAAGAGGTACTGATTGACCTCACCGATGGTGGAGTCGACTACTCCTTTGAGTGCATCGGCAATGTGGATGTCATGCGTGCCGCTCTTGAGTCATGTCATAAGGGCTGGGGTGAGTCCACCATCATTGGTGTAGCGGGAGCTGGACAGGAGATCAGTACCCGGCCCTTTCAACTGGTCACCGGCAGGGTGTGGCGGGGGTCTGCCTTTGGAGGGGTTCGCGGTCGCAGCCAATTGCCAGGCTATGTAGAGCGCTATCAAGCGGGGGAGATTCCACTTGATAGCTTTATTACGCACACGATGGAATTAAAGGACATCAACCGGGCCTTCGAGTTGATGCATGCTGGTGAAAGTATTCGCACAGTTGTGCACTTTTAACGGAGGTTATTGAAGGAATGGAATTGATCAGTAGTCATCGTTGTTTTAACGGTGAACAACGTCGCTACCGCATCGAGTCTGATCAGCTGAAAGGCAGCAGCACCGTTGGCGTGTTTTTGCCCCCGAGTGCTCTCGCTATTGATGCCGAACCTGTTCCTGCATTGTTTTGGCTGTCTGGCCTTACCTGTAGTGATGAGAATTTTGTTCAGAAAGCGGGAGCCCAACGGCGAGCTGCTGAACTAGGCCTTGCTCTGATCACTCCGGATACCAGTCCACGGGGACACGACGTTCCCACAGATCCTGCAAGTCAATGGGATTTTGGTTGCGGCGCAGGCTTTTACGTGGATGCTGAGCAAGCACCCTGGTCTAAGCACTACCGGATGCACAGCTTTGTATTGGATGAACTGCCATCACAGCTTTGCTCTGCATTACCTCTTGATGCTCAGCGTTTTGGATTATCTGGCCATTCGATGGGCGGTCATGGCGCCTTAGTTCTCGGTTTGCGTTATCCAGATCGTTATCAATCGGTGTCGGCCGTGTCACCGATTTCTCATCCCAGTCAATGCCCTTGGGGACAAAAAGCCTTTGCTTATTTCTTTGGCACCACCCCTGAAGCTCAATTGCGGTGGCGGCAGTGGGATGCTGTGGCCTTGTTAGAAGACGGTTGTCACCGCAAGGATCAGTTGTTGGTGGATCTGGGCTCAGCCGATCCTTTTCTGCAAGAGCAGTTGCGTCCAGACGATTTGAGTGTTGCCGCTGCAAACAACCATCAACCACTGGCGTTATTTATTCATGAGGGCTACGACCACAGCTATTTTTTTGTAGCCAGCGTGATTAATCGCCACCTGGAGCATCATGCGCAAGCTCTTGGGTTATTGAACTAAGTGATGGCGTTGGTCATCAAAGCTATGTTTGGTGGATTTGTTTCTAATTATTGTGGTACAGATGATTCCATGATGATGAGATGCTTTGAATCATTATGTGTAGAAGTCTGAATGAATATAGTGAGTCCTAAGTAATACTGTTTTCGCTAAGGTAATGTCTCTGCCTGAAGCCTCACTCAGGTCTGATCTGATCAAAGACAGTAGTCGTGCCGTCGTGTGCAATGGCAAGCACATCAAAGGATTCAGCTTTCACACCTACTGTTTCCATTCCAGGAGATCCCATAGGCATTCCAGGTGCTGTGAGCCCTCTAATGTCTGGGCGTTCGTGCAACATTTTTTTGATGGTTGCCGCAGGAACATGCCCCTCTACTACATAGCCATCAACAACCGCAGTGTGGCAAGACGACAACTCCGGAGTGATGCCATTGGTTTGTTTGAAAGCTTCCATATTTTCAATCACCTTGTCCTGGATCGTGAACCCTGCTGTTTCCACGTGCTCTCCCCATTTCGTGCAGCATCCACAACTCTCAGAGCGATAAATAGCAATTTCAGAGAGGGTCTCGGAATTGAGTAATGGCACTACAGCAACTGCTGTTGGCTGTGCATCCACTGAAAGAGGCAGGACGGCAAAACATAGCGCGATCAAAATACCAGCGTAAAACCGTTTCATCTCTATCTGCCCAACAACATGCCAATGATAATAAGCGGAAGCCTTCCATTGCAATCGTACTCATTAGAAGGTGCGACTAAGCAAAGGCTTGGAATGCTTTTATAGCGTAATCAATGCAACTTCAGCACACAGGCCTGGCCCGAACGCAAGAGCGATACAGGGTCCGTGGCAATTGTGTTGTCGCATTTGGTTAATAACAAATAATATTGTTGCTGACGACATATTTCCATAGTGAGTAAGAATATTCCTTGAATGATCGAGTTGATCTTCTCTGAGTGACAATGAATCAGCACATGCTTGAAGAATTCTTGGGCCTCCAGGGTGAATGGCCCAATGTTGAATGCTGTTGAGATCTGTGCCTCGGGCATGAAGCCATTCGCTCAGCCATGGTTGCAAGGTAGTAGCAATCGCTTCGGGCACTTTGGGGGATAAACCCATGGAGAATCCTTGATCTCCAATTTGCCAATGCATTAAATCGTGGGTCTTTGGAATCACTGTGGATCCAGAGGCCTCCAGAGCTACTCCTGAAGGTGTTGGTTTTTGATTGGATGTCTCAGAATGAGTTGCAATCAAAGCAGCAGCACCATCTGCAAATAAAGTGTTGGCCACTACATGTTCAGGATTCCAGCCATATTGCAAATGAATGCTGCACAATTCCACAGCACATAGGAGTACAACAGCTTCGGGATCAGCTTTTACAAAGGCATGGGCAACACGCAAACCATTTAATGCCGCATGACAACCCATAAATCCCACATGTGTGCGCTGGACATTGGGAGACAGCTGTAGTTGATCCATGAGATCACAATCAACGCCAGGAGCATGAAATCCCGTACAGCTGATCGTGATTAGATGTGTGATCTTACTGGCTGAGATTTGTGATTCTTCGAGTGCACGTTTGCATGCTTTGAGTGCCAACAAGGAAGCATTTAAGCGATACGCCTCCATCCGTTCTGCCGTGCTTGGACTATCAACCCCGTAAAAAGGCAAGCGTTGATGGATAGCTTGCTCTGCGTCGCCAGTTAATAAAACACTTCCCCTAGTTTGGACTTGCGAGCGTCTCTGAATGCGGCGAACGAGCGAGGCGCGTTCGGGACGATCTGCACTCACCCATTCAGACAGTGTTGTGGACTCTGTTTGATTGACGCTCTGGTCGGGTACTGCCGTCCCTAGACCGCGAAAGATTAGAGGCATAGCTCACCTTTGGGCGATGGCAGCTTTTCCTTGTTCAGGCCCGAGACGATGGATTCAGCAATAGAGGGCCAGCGTTTCACTACTTCAAATAAAACTGTTGTTGGGGCGGGGCGTTTTAATACTGAGGACAAGGCTCTGCAAACCGTTTGCCGCCTGCCGATATGCACCTGAAGGGTTGTTTTCCAGCGCGTTTCTAAGTCCCCAGACCACCGTTCCTGTCCTTCAAGAACAAATGGTGCAGCAGCAGCACCTGCTGTTAAGGCCCAGGCCATCCCTTCACCGGTGAAAGGCTCGACATATCCCGCGGCATCGCCCATCACAAGAAAGCGTTCTCCTGCAACAACATTGGAATTGCGGCTGAGAGCAGGAGTGAGTTGCCAGCGTTGGCCTTGTTGAAGTGCCGGTGGCACTGGAAATCCTGCCTGATTCAAAACCTTTTGAGCCGCATCGACGGCTCCTTGACCTTGGGATAGGGCCTCACGATCAAAGGCTCCCGCAAGATTGAGCAATCCGTCTTCCCTGCGCACCAACCCCACATAACCCTGATCTCCAATGGCCATGTGAATGGCTCCACTTGGGTAGTGATCGGTGTCATCGTCCACGACGCAACCGGCACCATATCTGGATTGATTTCGAACCCTGCTTTGACCTGCTTCGTTTTTGGGTAGACAATGCTGGGAAAGGCCGGCGGCCACCAGCACAACGCGTGCGTTGACATGGCTGGTGTCCCCACTGTGATGATCTTTGAGGCGCACACGTCTGTAGCCAGGGCTCGCTGCTTCAACTTGGGCTGTCATCCGAAAACGTGCTGACGCTCCAGCTTTGATTGCTGCGTCGATCAGGGCTTGATCGAATCGTTCCCGCGAAAGTACAAAGCCATTGGGTAATGCCAATGTTGCCTCACGTCCACGCAGTCCAAGGCGCAAGCTGTCCAGTGTTTGTCCGCCACAATCCTCAATCAAATTGTTCTCACCTCGAGAACTCAGAATCGCTTGAGCCTGGTTGTTAAAACAGCATCCACAGACTTTCCAGCGTGGAAACGACCGTTGCTCAACGAGCATGACCCGCAATCCTTTCTTTGCACAATCCAGAGCAGCAAGACCTCCAGCAGGTCCAGCTCCAATGATCAGGACATCCCACAACGTTTGCATCTCAAGAATGGGCCCAGCTCATCAGGTAACGCTCTGGCCATGAGCGTTTGATCTGCGCATTCTTCATGCCTGCTTGCTTGGCGATGCTCATCATTTCATCGGGTTGCAAGGCACCGCGTACAGAGAGAGGACCATCGGTATGAACTACCCAGGAACGGCTCAAGAGACGGGTGCCGATCCAGGCCAATGCAAAGCCAAGCCGACTTCGAATTAAGTCGTCCACGAGAACTAGTTTCCGAGATCGCAGCGCCATCGCTTCTAAAAGACGAATTACATCTATCTCATCCAAGTGATGCGCAAATAGTGTGCAATACACCACGTCAAAGGTGTTGTGGTCTGTCGGTTTTGCCAGTGCATCGGCAGTAAAAACAGTGATTTCTGCTTCTCTCCTCATTGCATTGGACCGAGAAATCTCGACGGCTTCAGGGTTCAGATCACAGGCATGAATCTCAAGTGCCAAACCCTTTTGTTTGGCCATCAGGGCAAGGTCGATAGCTGTATCACCACCTCCACAGGCCAGCTCTAAAACCCGAAGCGGATTTGCTGGCTGGGTGATCGATAGGGCCTCGATGGCGCGAAACAGGCCAGCAGAACAGCGGCTGATCGTATTGATGCGCCGCAAGCCTTTCAATGCTTTTGCATGCTCTGTGGGATCGAGGCCAGGCTGATCCATCACCTCCGGTTGACGATCGCGGTTATTGAGAGCTGTACCCCAGATCATCGATTGACCCTTTTTGTTCCAATAAGCTAGGAACAATATGGGGTGGAGACGCTGCGCACAGCAGGTCTCTTAGCCTTGAGGAATGACGCATTTATTGGCTTAGACAACAACCTATCTTCTGAAGCGAGCTCCTTTTTGAAGATCTTGGAATCAGCCATGGAGGGATGGGATTCTTGATGAGTCACTAGAAGACGCCTCGCGAATCATCGATACGGTATCGACCGACTCACGGTTGATGGGTAAAGAGATGTAAAAATAGGTTGACTTGTTGTTGTCCTGATGTCCTCCTTCTCCGTCATTGGCTGTGGCTACGTCGGTAGCTTCGTGGCGGCAAACATGAAAAGCCAAGGGCATTTCGTTATTGGCACAACCCGAACCTCTCAACGGTTTGCTGAGTTGCGCAACGTTGTCAATGAACCAATCAGCCTTGACCTTGCTGAACAAGACTGCGATTTTTCATTCCTTGAGGACCAGGAGGGTTTGCTGATTAGCGTGGCCCCCACGCAAAACATCGATGATTATGAGTCCGTTTTTTCGAGCGGGATTCGAAATCTTGCCCGTGCTCTGCGTTGTCGTCAGTCTACCCAACCTCTACATGTGACCTACATCAGCTCTGCTGGTGTGTATGGAGATCATCGTGGTGAGACGGTGACTGAAGATTCGTCTGTTGATTGTGTAAATCCTGTCAATGCGATGTTGGTGGAAGCGGAAAATGTTTTGCTCACCATTGATCGTCCCGATACAAAAATCTGCGTGTTGCGTTTGGGTGGTATCTATGGCCCAGGAAGGGATATGGTGTCGATGATTAGACAGGCTGCTGGTGAACAGATACCCAAAAATGGTAGTGATGTCCCTGCTTGGAGCGGTATTTTTGACATCACGAACGGTGTGAGTTTTGCTTTCAGTAACCAGCTTGTTGGAATTTACAATCTTGTAGATGACATGCAGCTTAGTAGACGTGAATTATCAAATAAAATTTGTGATATTGATGGTTTGCCTCCAGTAATTTGGGCCAATGAAAACATTCCAGGTGCACGCTCGATGAATGCCAAAGTGAGTAACCAAAAATTTAAATCTGAGGGATTCCGATTGAGTTCACCTTCCATGCTCCTGCCTACACCTGTCTAGGTATTTTTCTAAATAGTTGAATAACTATGTCGTAGAGCTTGCTGGAAACTCTTCTTGGCTAGCTCTACGTACATTCGAATATTTGACAGTACATGTTTCCCTAATCGAGATGATGCTCTACTGTAGATCTCGTGCGTAAATGTTGGGCTGCTTTCTTTCAGGTTCTTGTTTACTCTTTTGCGGTACGACAAAAAAAGAATCCCTCACGACAGTGAAGAGCTCAACAGATTTCACCAAGGAAGCTCCTCTCCATTGGAATGCCAAAAGGTACCGCTTGTCTCGAGTCGCAGCTCATCAATCCTCGCCAGGAGCCCTAGCACCGCTTTTTCTGGGCTGATTCCACGTGGGTTGAAGTTGATCATGCGCGTACTGACGAGTCCTGGGTGGAGGATGGCTACTGCGATACCGCTTGGCTTGAGATCGATCGATAGTGATAGACCAGCCATATTCAGAGCTGCTTTTGACATCCGGTAGCCGTAAGAGCCACCCGACGTGTTGTCGTCAATCGAGCCCATTCGACTGGTGATCAGGGCCAGCTTTGCGCCGCGGGGCATCTGTCCCATCAGCGATCTCGCCAATAACAATGGGGCTAAGGCATTCACTTCAAATTGATGTTTGATTCCTTCAATATCCAGATTCTCGAGACCCATGGATTGCAAAATCCCAGCATTGAGGATCACGCCATCCAATGGCCGGTTGTTGAGGTTCTGAACTAACGCGGTGATGGAGGCTTCACTGGTGAGTTCGATACCGGACTGAATTTCCACACCGATGGCCTCAAGCTCAGGAGAACCCTGGCGACATACAGCAATGACCTGGTCATGACGAGCATGTAATTGTCTGCAGAATTCCAGACCGATGCCTCTGTTTGCTCCTGTAACAAGAAAGGTGGCCAAAGAGAACTCTTAATCAGGCACCAGTTTGAATCAGAATCGTGAAGGCGTTATCACCGGCAAATATTTCCAGTTGTGCCAGTCAAAATGTCACCAGAGCGTCGTGCAAAGGTGAGGCATGAGTTCCAGGGGTTGTCAGCTGACACGGAACTAATGGGATTGAGTGATGACGAACTGAGAGCTTTTGCTGTTCATTATGGGCTGCAAATGACTGTCGATATGAAGCAGGTTGAGGGTCTCCAGTGGTAGCGTCTTGGATCAATGTTCAGTGGGTTCAGCGTCAAAGGTGACCTTGAAGCAATTGATTACCCAATGCAAAAGGTGATTGACGCTGTGAAGAGCAATATGTGTAAGAGCTAAGCAGGACATGAATAGATGCCCAAAACCTTTCCTTCGTCTGTACTGTCCTGACCGATCTGCCGGCAACCAACCTCTGCAGGAGATGTCCTAGCCCCGACATGGATTGTGTAGTTGCCCTTCTCGCTAGGCACAAGAACTAAACAGAGAGCTGCCAGGGACAGCAGAGCGGCAAGAACAAGTCGCATTTGTCTGTTGACAAGGACATGATTCTGGAGCTTCAGGGACGCCTTCTGTTGTTGTTGTCACCACAGGCTTCTGTTCTAGAAACGAGATCGTTATTTGCAGCGGGGAATGCTTTAAGCAGCAGCTCTCAACCAATGAACCTCGACACTCAAATGACCTTGGTTCTGCTGCAGGAGCGACTGATGGTACTGAGAGCTAATGACTGTGATGGCTACAAGTCTTGACTCACGCTTGCCATGGAAGAGGTTGGAAAGGATGTAGCTGCAGAGGTTGAGTCCGACTGGATGGTGCCCTTATTGGTTGAGGAGGAGAGGGACAGGCTGATGGCTTGGCAACTGGGCGTGAGCCTCTAGTCCATTTGAGAGCTCGGACGAGCTGGAAAGATCCCTCAGCTGCTGCAATGACTGGGTTGTCTCTCGAATTCTGGGAGCACTAACTGGCTGGACTGGTCAGTGGACACGACACGACAACACACAAGACTGAACAACACAGAACATCCGAAACGTTCTTCTGGCACTGACCGTGGGGTTGCTTCTCGGTTGGATGATCTGAGGGGACACGCAACCCCCTAAAAGAGACACCAAGGCACCTCTGGTAGGAGGTGCCTTTTTTATGTGTAGACGTAAACGCTGCACTCTTGTGCGTGGTCCGTTTACTCTTGCGGCAAATGCAACAGCAGAGTGATTGGTGACCTGAGGGAACGGTTCGACAAGTTAGAAGGACAGATCGAACGCTTGAAGCAAGTCGCTATCGACTTAGGTGCGAACCCCTCTGGTCTTCACCTTGAAAATGTCGTCAGAACTATTGAGCGTTATGCGAAGGAGAAGTTAGAGGCAGAGGACAAAGCACGGGAAGCTGGTTACAAGTCGGTGCTCATTGCTCTCAAGGCGGTCGGTCAGAAGTCGATCTTCGCCAATGTCCCGTCTGAGTTGACCGTTGCTCCCAGTGCGTGGGTTGTCCCTCGGTCCATCTCAGAGATACAAGTGGGAGGTAAGACGGTCAGAAGAACCAACCCGCAGGTCACCGCCGTACAGGCACAGAAGAAGCTCAAGAGTCTTCTCCCGATGATTCAAGAGTTCTGTGAGGGGGCGTCGCCGGAGTCGGTCGAGTCACTCAAAGATGGCTTCTACTCGCTGTCTTACGAGGCATTCTCTGAAGAGCTAATGCAAGTGATAGCACAGGATCGCGGTAGAGGTGTGGGGGTGGACTCGACAGTGGACAAGACCGGTGGACAGGTCACTTCAACCTCGTCGTTTGAACCGTTCGGTCTGCCTGTTGGTGAGTTGATACTCAGCTATCAGGGCGTCACCGAACGCTGGTTGAAAGACAACACGGACTTCAACCGGATGGTCAAAGAGTCGACCTACCCGGTCCGCCTTGACCTGGTCGAAGAGGCTTCGGCTCTCGACTCTCTCAACGACAACCAGAACGCCGAGATAGCTTCCCTACTTATCCCGACTGCATTCTTTGAGTTGTGCGGCATCGGTCTTGAAGAAGTGACAGGTTATGAGATGAGCCACTCAGGCGAACTACCCACTCAAGGCAAAGACTTCTTGCAACGACTCAGAAAGATCGGTCTCGGACCCTCGATCAAGGATTACTGCTCTGCAATGACTGGCTCAGTTCCTGAATAGCAAGGGTCACAACTGCTTCGAGTGAGTGTTCCTCACCTCGTTCTTGCAGCACCCGCTGAGTCTCTGACGCCTGGTTCAGGGTCTCCGGCATCAAACGCAACCGCAGTTGTCTTGGTTGCTCCGACGCAGGCATCACCCACAACCCTTCAACTACGCAAAGGAGATTAGGCATGAACGTGAACCGATGGAAAGAAGTTGCACCGCATTACACACGACTCACCAAAAGAACAGCATTTGACCTGAGCGTTCCCTGCATCGTTATCGACCAAGACGGAGACCTATTTGAAACCTGCTTGTCAGGTCTCGCCTCTCACATGAAAGTCTCAGCAGCACTGTCTTCACCTCAGATGCAGAGGTACATGCAACTGTCTGTCGAGATGGGAGCAGAAGATGCGATGAACAAAATGCTTGCACCGATGGACGGTGAAGCGGAGACCTTCTGCGAACTGTGGTCAGAGGGGAGGAAGGATATTGAAAAAGGAACCAAGGGAACTGTTGACGATGTCGTCAGGGCAATCTCAATCGCTAAAGAAGGATTCAATGGATACCCCCGCAAAATCCTCATAGTGCAAATGGCTGAGACAAGAGCGTCGCTGCTTCTCGTCTCGCCACAAGGAACGCACCCCTTAGAGGGATAAGTCAGGCAACAGCGGATGCTCAGGCATCTAGGCATCTAGGCATCGAGATGTGGATCAACCTGCAGAAGGTCGGATGGCAACGCTGCCCGCCACATAACTAAGTCATCCTTTTGTGGGGATGAGCAGCAAAGCTGAAACCAGCTACAGCAGCGGGCATCACCAGCACAAGCAAGGCATCTTTACGGCAACTAATTAACGCTCCATGCTGCGTCGTCTCTCCCTGGGGCTGCTTGCTTCTGCCATCTCTGTTGCTGCTCTGCC
>JASJLK010000045.1:0-5805 GCA_037620855.1 Synechococcus sp. ChBW.bin.23
GAGTGAAGCGATTAAACCAAAATATCGATTGAAATCGCTCTGTCTAGGCCTGAGTCAGGAATCACCGAGTCCAAGTGGCGCGAGCAGTTTCACCACTACAGGGATGACTAGCAAGACAGTGATCAAACGAACAGCATGCAGTGCAGCAACGGCTGCTCCAACGCCGTAGTCAGCTCCAACCAGGCTCATGCCGCTGATTCCTCCAGGCGCTGCACCCAACAGGGTGATGAGAGGGTCAACGCCGAGCAGCCTGCTGCTCCATAGCCCCACCACAATTCCGGTTAAGACGAGGGTGAGCGTGATCAAGACCGCAGGCTTCCACAATTGCTGTAATTGATCCAGTGAGGCTTTGGTTAGGCCTGTACCGATCACGGTGCCAATGGCGATTTCCAGACAGGTCTTTGTACCTGCTGGCCATTGAGCCACCTCGAGGCGTCCGCTCATGCTCACCATGGCGGCTCCGATCAGTGCGCCTGCCAGTGGTGCAGCAGGGATTCCAGTGCGCGTAGCAAGCAATCCCATGCTCGTGCCGGCGAGGAGATAGAGGAGCACCGTTGTGAGTGGGGGCATGAACACCACGCTGCAGATTGATCCTTAGTCTGGATTCAGTGGTCCTGATGTGCTGTTATCGAGGCATATCTGTTTGTTGGGGCGATGACCCAGTCCGTTTCCTTCCGCATTACGCGCACTGCTGAGGATGTGGCAGAGACCCTGAATGCTCTATCTCAACGGCTGATCAAGCTTGAGAATCGCCTTGAGAGTTTGGAGCTTCAGCTGGAACGCCAGTCGTCGGAGGTCAACACCATGCCCGTAGATGAGATGGAACGTCTGGATGGGGTGGATCGCTTGCTCACCGATTGCAGAGACCTCTTGCTGCGTTCTGAGCCGCAATGGGTTGATCAACCCAGTTCTGTTATGTCCTCGGAGCAAGACTTGGCGGCCTAACCCATGTCATGGGTGGCACAATTTAAATAAAGCCACCTATGGCTCATCCATCCACCCATTCCGCTGCGACGTGCGATGTCTTGTCGCTTAACCACCAAAATTTCTTTGAAGGTGGTCACCAGCTTGAAAAACTGGAATTCGCGCTAGCAGTTGCAATCACGCGAGGAGATGCCAGCAGATGCGAAATGCTTCGTGGTCAGATTGCTGAGCTTGGAGGGAACATCGAAGAACCAGGAACTTGAGTTGAGATTGGTTATTCATTCATTCGTTAGACTGTTGATATACAAGTCCATTTAGTGTTGAATTCGGCCTTCGATAGAACTTTGACGATGGTGCAACCTGCTCCCAATCAAAAACAGGAGCATCTTGCCAAAGCTGATGTGTTTTTTCAGAAAGCACAATCTGCAGCTGAAGCTGGCGATGTCTCATGCTCAGGATCGTTCATTTTGAAAGCACTTGAACAAGAGCGACGCGCAGGCACCGTCGGTCCTCAAGTGATGCAACTTATTAAGCCTAGATCCTGACCAAGCGGGTGACCGGATTCGAACCGGCGACGTCCAGCTTGGGAAGCTGACATTCTACCGCTGAATTACACCCGCATAGGCGTGATTCTATCTCACGCCCAATGCTTTAGTTGATGATTAATCGCTCTAATCCTTGCTTAAGACGGCTGATGCAGCGCTAAGCCCAGCACCCATCTGGGCCTTGTGGAAGCCGAGTGAATGCAATACGGATTCAATGGCAGCTACTGCTGTCAATACATCTCGATCGCAGACAAAGCCGAGATGGCCAATGCGGAACACCTTGCCTTTGAGATGGTCTTGACCGCCAGCTAACAGAATGTCGAAGCGATCTTTGATGGTTTTACGCAGCAGCTCCGCATCCATTCCTGCAGGGGCAACTGCTGTAATCGCCGGACTTCCATGGCCTTCGGCTGCAAATAGCTCCAATCCGATCGCTTTCATCGCAGCTTGTGCTGCATCGCGGTGACGCGCATGGCGGTCAAAAATCGCTTCAAGACCTTCCGCCTGCATCATCTCCAGTGCGGCGTCGAGAGCGAAGTACAAATTCACGGCAGGCGTGAATGGATTGCTGTTTTTGGCTGCAGTTTTCCGGTAGGGACCCAAATCCAAATAAAATTTGGGTAGATCCGAGCGTTCGTAGGCCGTCCAAGCTCGCTCACTCATCGCGACAAAACTGAGCCCTGGAGGCATCATGTACCCCTTTTGGGATCCGGATGCGACCACATCCAGGTTCCATCCATCCATGGGCACGTTGGTGGCGCCCAGACTGGTGACGCAGTCGGCGATGGTCAGCGCTGTGCCGTGGGCTTGGACGTGGCGGCTGATCGTTTCAAGATCGTTGATCACCCCTGTGGATGTTTCTGAATGGGTCAGGATCACCGCGCGGATCGTTTTGTCCCTGTCGCCTTCCAAAGCGGTCCGGAAGTCCTCCGGGTCGAGGGGTTGTCCCCAGTCCGCCTTAATGACGTCTACCTCAAGGCCGTAAGCGCGCGCCACCTTGACCCAGCGCTCGCCAAACTTGCCGTTGTCGCCACAGATCACCCGATCTCCATGACTAAGTGTGTTGATGATTCCGGCTTCCATGGCAGCTGTGCCGCTACCGGTGATCACCAGCACGTCGTTGTTGGTTTGATGCAGCCAGCGCAATTGAGCTGTTGTTCGTTCCACCACCGCTTGAAACTCTCCGCTGCGGTGCCCGATGGGATGGCGTCCCATCGCTTTCAGAACGGTTTCTGGCACCGGGGTGGGTCCGGGGATCATCAGGGTGAGCTTGTCCTGCACGTCCGGAAGAGCGCCAATCGTTCATTCTAAAAAACGATCCGCTTCCCATTCGGTATCACGCAATCCCTCACAGATGCCCCACAAGGGCTGACTCTTCCCGTCTGGGTTGCCGCCGCAGCTCGAGCGGCCACGCAACTGCTGTGTGGTCAGACCGCTGAAAATCCACAATCGCTGCAGATTCCAGGCCGAGATCAGCCGCTGAATGTGCCGATTCAGTCTTCAGCGCCCTTGCTGGCGGGTGAGCAAGCTTTGGCGATTAGCCGCTGTGTACCAGGTCCAGGTCTCGATCTCACGCGAGATTTAGAAATTTGGGTTCAGGCGCGTTGGGGTCAACCGCAAACAGGTTGGTTGGAGATCGTGCCGGGGGAGGGAATTGGCAAACAGGGTCGTGAAGGTGATCTGTGCGCGTCTGACTTCGCCCGCCGTTTGCTGGAGGCCAATCTGCGCGGTCTGGTTCCTTCTGGTCGATGTTTGCAGTTGGAAGTTGTGTTTCCGCTCGGCCGCGAGCTGGCCCAGCGCACGAGTAATGCAGCGTTTGGTGTGGTGGATGGTTTGGCCTTGATTGGCACGCAAGCTGAGGTGCAGTCGAGTGCATCACCCGATCAGCTGCGCGCCAGCCTTGATGCTCTGCAGACGATTGCCAGAGCAGCCGATTTCTGCGGATCTATCACCTTGGTGATTGGTGAAAACGGGTTGGATCTCGCCCATCAGCTGGGTCTTGCTGATCAACAGCCTTTGCTAAAGGCAGGGAACTGGATTGGGCCTTTGCTTGTTGCTAGTGCTGAAGCGGGTGTGAGCAATCTGCTGTTGCTCGGGTATCACGGAAAGCTGGTCAAATTGGCTGGGGGGATCTTCCACACCCATCACCATTTGGCAGATGGTCGCTTAGAGGTTCTTGCGGCGATTGCCCTGCAGCAGGGACTCGGTGTTGATCTGATCAAAGAGTTGCTGGGTTGTGCGTCGATGGAATCAGCGCTTCAAGAGCTTCAGAAGCGCGATTACGCCGTGGCTGATCGGGTCTGGCAAGCGATCGCGCAGGCGGTTGAACTGCGAAGCGAGGCTTACCTAAAGCGTTATGGCAGCTGGCCTATGCGGGTCGGTGCGGCGTTATTTGATCGTCAACGCCAGCTGCGCTGGACCGGATTGACAGGACACTCCCTACTCGCCCGCTGCGGACTTGGCATTCATTCGGAAGGGGAAGAGGCTGGCTTTGATCCTTCTCTACGCTGAAGGAACTGAAGGTTTGGAAGGCCGTTCTTTTGACGGTCCTAGTGCGGTATGTCATCAGTCCAGAGCGAAGGTCAGCGCAAACCGGCCATCGTCATTCTTGATTTCGGTTCCCAGTACTCGGAACTGATTGCACGCCGAGTGCGTGAGACGGAGGTGTTCTCTCTGGTGTTGGGCTACAGCACCAGCGCTGAAGAATTACGGGCTTTGGCTCCCCGTGGAATCATCCTCAGCGGAGGTCCAAGTTCGGTCTATGCCGATGAAGCTCCCCTCTGCGATCCAGCAATTTGGGATCTGGGCATCCCTGTGCTGGGGGTCTGCTACGGCATGCAATTGATGGTTCAGCAGCTTGGTGGTCAGGTGGTGGCGGCCACGGGTAAGGCCGAATACGGCAAGGCTCCGCTCGTGGTGGATGATCCCACTGAACTTCTCACGAATGTGGAGAGTGGTTCCACGATGTGGATGAGTCACGGTGATTCCGTGGAGGCCTTGCCCGAGGACTTCGTGCGTTTGGCTCATACAGCGAATACGCCTGAGGCGGCAATTGCAAATCACAGTCGACGTTTATACGGCACTCAATTTCATCCTGAGGTGGTTCATTCCACCGGTGGAATGGTGATGATTCGCAATTTTGTTTATCACATCTGCGGTTGCGAACCAGACTGGACTACTGAGGCTTTTATCGATGAAGCTGTTGCCAATGTGCGTAAACAGGTTGGTAAAAAGCGTGTGCTGCTTGCCCTATCAGGCGGCGTAGATTCTTCAACCCTTGCCTTTTTATTGAAGAAAGCGATAGGAGATCAGCTCACCTGCATGTTTATCGATCAAGGCTTTATGCGTAAAGGCGAGCCTGAATTTCTGATGGAATTCTTTGATCGCAAATTCAATATTCACGTGGAGTACATCCATGCCCGCGAACGGTTTATCAAAAAGCTTGATGGCATTACGGATCCAGAAGAGAAGCGCAAAATCATTGGCACGGAATTCATCCGTGTGTTTGAAGAGGAAAGCCGACGGCTTGGGCCTTTTGATTACTTAGCCCAGGGCACGCTGTATCCAGATGTGATCGAAAGCGCTGGTACCAACGTGGATCCCAAAACCGGGGAGCGTGTGGCTGTGAAGATCAAGAGCCATCACAACGTGGGAGGACTTCCCAAGGATCTGCGCTTCAAGTTGGTGGAGCCTCTACGCAAACTGTTTAAGGATGAAGTTCGCAAGGTGGGCCGAATGCTCGGGTTGCCCGAGGAGATCGTGAGTCGCCATCCATTCCCAGGGCCTGGACTGGCTATTCGCATCTTGGGAGAAGTTACGGAGGAAAAGCTTGATTGTTTGCGTGATGCCGATCTGATTGTGCGCGAGGAGGTGAATTCGGCGGGGCTTTATCACGATATTTGGCAGGCGTTTGCTGTACTTCTTCCCGTGCGCTCGGTGGGTGTGATGGGAGATAAGCGCACCTATGCCTGGCCGATCGTTCTGCGCTGTGTGTCGAGTGAGGACGGCATGACAGCTGATTGGTCGAGGCTTCCCTACGACCTCATGGAAACGATCTCCAATCGGATCGTGAATGAGGTGAAAGGAGTTAATCGTGTGGTGATGGATATCACCAGCAAGCCTCCTGGAACGATTGAGTGGGAATGAGCTTGCTTGAGGGGCTGGTGGATGGGCCTAAGCGTCGATACCCTTAGCTCCCGGCATCAATCCCTTGACCGCTGCTCAAGAGCAGGACCTCCAGCTTCAGCGCCGTCTTCAGCAAGACAGCATTTTGTTGGCAGGGAAAACGATCTACATCAACCCCTTCTTGTATTGGCGTCGCTTCGACAGCAATACA
>JASJLK010000046.1:0-8989 GCA_037620855.1 Synechococcus sp. ChBW.bin.23
CTGTAGCTGAGTGCCACCGCAAGCAACGGCGCCTCCGGCACAATCGTGCCCATACGAAACAACAGAACCGCCTCAAACACCCCCAAACCGCCCGGAGCAGCAGGAATTACCAGGCCAACCGTCCAGGCGAGGGCAAAGGCCGCAAGCCAAAGGCCCAGAGGCTGCCCAGCCAGGAGTCCGAACGTCTGCAAGCAGCACCAAAACCCCGCAAATCGACAGAGCACGAACAGCAGTTCAGAGACCAGGGGCCACCAGGGGTAAGACGTTCTGCCGCTCCCCAATCCTTCATCCTCAATGGAGGTTGTACCCCCTGGGTCCACACGATTGAGCTGGCGCAACTTGCTGGTCTCCAATCGACGCAACAAAGGCTCACGCCAACGCGGCAACAGCAGCGCGGAAGGGAGAACACAGAGCAACGCCAAACCGTTTTGAAACCCACCAAATGGCACCCAAAGCAAGGCAGCGACGGCCATCACCATCGGCTCCATCAACACCGAAACCAAAGCCTTGCCTCCACCAAGATTGGGCCGGAGAGCACGAAAACGATCGAGGAAATGCCAAATGCCACCAGGCAAATATTTGAGCAAGTTGCTGCGCAGATAAAGCGGCACTAAGGCCAAGCGTCCTGGCTGATGCCCGAGCCAAACCACCAAGACCTTCCAAGCCAGGGCATTGACCACCAAGCTGAGCCAACTCAAGCCAAGCCCCAACAACAGCCACCACCATCCCTGTCGGCTAATCGTGAGGGTGCGCAATCCTGTGGCATGGCTTGCTAACGCCACTCCAACAAAGGCGAGGGTGAGCAGGGTGATCCAAAGGCGTAAACCACCAGGCAAAGAAAGCCTTTTCAGCACTGCCAGTCCTCCTCGGGCACAAATGCATGGGCCTCGAGAGCGAGACGATCACGAAGCTCCGTCACGGTGAGACCAGCCTCAGCAGACACTCGCTGGAGCTCATCTTGCTCCCACTTCAGAGTGAAGGTCCCATCCGGTCGGCGAGTCTGCTTGGCGCGAATCATGCCCCAAGGAGTTGCGCTCGCCCCACAACGACGGGGCAGCACCCAGCGCCCCTGTTCGCGCTCCCTTAATCCGATGGTTGGACTGTGGCGCCACCACACCTCCCGCAAGGCAGCAGCCTGATCTGGAGTTGTAAGGGCGATCACCGAAGTACCAGGCCTTTGCTTTTTCATCAACACGGCTCCCTGAACCACATCCAACGCACCAGCCAAACGCAAGTGCTGACCCAGGCTTGCCAACTCTTCGGCAGTGGCATCATCAATCCAGGCCTCCTGCACCACAAGCTCCTGCCAACCAGGCTTTGTTCTGCTCGCCTCACGAATACGGATCAAGCGCAGCAGATTGGGACGATCCAAACAGCGATGGCCGAGGCCAATACCGACGGCTTCAACCTCCATCCTTGAGGGGCGCTGAAAGTGATCCGCCAATACAGCCACCAAGGCCAGCCCGGTGGGAGTGGTCAGCTCAGCAGCAGGAAGATCCTCCCCGGTGAGAAGCGGCAGCTCATGTCGCTTTGCCAATTCGAGTACCGCTGGCACCGGAACAGGAAGCACCCCATGGGCCGTTGTCACTCGACCATGACCGGCTGGGGGGGCAGTGCAATAGATCGACTCAGGGGCAAGGTTCTCGATAGCTGCGCAGACACCGATGACATCAACCAAGCTGTCGATCGCCCCAATCTCATGGAAGTGAACTTGATCAGGGGCACAACCGTGAACCGTGGCTTCCGCATCAGCCAGGGCCTGAAACACCTGCAAAACCTTTGTCTTTAGTGAAGGTGACAGAGATGCCTCCGAGATCAACGTGCGCAGATCTAACCAGCGACGATGGGGAGGGTTGGGTTCCTTGCTGCTCACCGAGAGCCGAAGCCCACGCAATCCACCACTCTGAGATTCCTCAACCTTGAGTTCATAGGCCTTGGCGAGACCCAGAGCTTGCAGGGGCTCATGAACAACCGACTCCGGCACTCCTAAATCGAGGACTGCCGACAACAACATGTCCCCGGCAAGACCGGTTGGACAATCAATCAACAGTGCGCTCATGCTGGCTCTGGAGGCATGCCGTCCAGCAACCTGTTGGCAATCGATTCGATCTCAGTGCGTCGCGAGCGCAAAAGCTGTTCCACCTCCCGACGTGCCCGGCGTTGCTCTCGCTGAGCCGTATCAACATCTTGTCCAGACACGCCCCAGATACGTCCCAACAGAGCTTTGTCATCTTCCCCCCCTTTAGGGGGTCCCTCAAGCAGCGTTTCCGCAGCGATTCCGGCCTGAAGAACCCTGCTCCAGCGACGCAAGTCTTCGAGGGACAAACGGGCCCGATCGGGTAAAGAAAATTCGGTTACACCGTTGCAGCGCAACCCCGCCTGAAGACAACCACGGGTTCCAACAAGAACCCGTTTGACCTCGAGATTTTCCTCTTGAGCAACCAACCAGTGACCAGCCTCGTGAAACGCAACTCTGCGCAATCTGTTGCGTCCGCCGGGCAGTGATTCCGCCAAAAGGTGACCTCCCATCCCGTTGAACTGAGCGGCATCAACGGTGAGACCCAAGAGTGCACCTCCCAACCCAAGAGCAATCCATGCCGTCGACAGTCCGATCAACGGTCCAAACACAGCCAAACCGGTGGCGCTGGCCACCGCGACACCGGCAGTGGTGTTGAAGGTGGGGGAAGAAGGCATCAGGTCAGGTCTTGGCAGGTCGTGGACCGGCACCTCCGTTACGGGATCCCTCCCGGCCTTTTCCACCTCGCGTCGGCATCGGTGCAATCACTTCAAAGGCCTCAACAGAGAGGAGCTGTCCTTGACGGCGAACATCCAAGCTGACGAAATGCCTTAGGTGCTCGAGGGGCAGCTCTCCTGTGAGCTGAACTTTGAACGGCAAAGGACGAAAGCCATCAGCTCGAGGCAGCTGCCGCACCTTTACGACGAGCTCATTGGCTTCTGGCTTCGTGAAAATCAATTCGCCACGAATCGAAAAAAAGTCGTCACCTTCGGACAGTTGATCCAAGGAACCTTGGGCCTCTGAGGCCTCGACATCCACGGCCTCAGCATCTGCGGGTTCAACTGTCGCCAGCGTGCTCGGCTCCCAAATTCCTGCAATTTGAAGATGCAGATGATCAGAGTCACGGCAGCGGGGATACACCACCCAAAGGTGAGGCGTTGTCATATCGAGATGACGACGCATGAGGGTGAGCATCCTGCCAAGAACGACAGCCTCTAGTTCATTGCCTTCAGAATCAATCAAGACCCCCCGAGTCAGCTGATCGTCAGATTCCGGTCGATAAATTCCCCTAACAACACCGATCGCCCGGTACTGGAGGGGTTCTGTAACCGGGGAAATCGGATGGTCGCGCATTGCTGTGAGTGGCTTCCATTGGCCTAAAGCAACTCTAGCCAGCTAGGGGGATTCGAATCAGAGTGGGCTCAGCACTACCCATGCAGATTGCCCGGCGCCAACCGATCACAGGCGGTTCGAAATCGATGGATGATGGGGTTGGGACTTCCTTTGGCCCTGATCACAGGCTGGCTTGTAGCCCAAGCACTTGATCAACATCCAAAGTCAGATCAAAAGACCAATCAACGGCCGCTGTCACGCGTCAAGCCTGTCGAACATCCAGCCAAGAAAAAAGCTCATCCAGCCATTGAGCCAGAGCAAAGGCTTGAGCAACTCGCCCTCTCCCATCCACGCAAGTGGCGTTGGCGCTTGCTCCTGGTCCAAAGGAAGCTCCAACGAGGTGATCGCAATGGAGCAGGGCATGAGCTCATCACCCTTCGAGCGCTATGGCCCAATCGACCAGAAGTACAAAATCTCCAACTGGTGTTGGATGTGGGAACAAAGCGTCAGGCCACCGCTTTGGAACAGACAAACGATCGTTTCAAGCAAACACCCAAAGGTCAACGACTATCGCTTGGATTGCGCCTCGCTGATTTGCAACGTCTCTCCGGACAAGACAAAGCAGCTATCGCCACCTACCGCATCATTGCCGCTGAATCTCCGGAAAGCATGCAACCCCTACTCGCCCTCGCCCTGCTCCATCGAGACAAGGGAAAGAGACAGCTTTCGCAAAAGATATTGCTAAGGGCCAGAAACCGGTTTTCTGTCAGTGAACAGAATAAGCAAGCCCTCGATCGGCTAGCGGTTCGCTGGCAACTTGACGCCTTCCGAAAGGGTGAGGAGAGAACGGCAAAGCCTCGCCTAAACGTGCTGACACCTCCTCCTAAGGCGCAGGCTGAGCAGAATCCAAAGCCTTAAGCGCCGCATCGATGGCGTCAGCGGGCGGTGTGGCGTCATTCATCGCATTGGCCCTGCGCAAACGATTCATCAATTCCATGGGGTTGGTGGCATCAAGCACCGACTCCTGGTCGTTCTGGCCTGGCACGGTCTGGAACACATCACGCTGCTGGGGAGACTGATAGCCACTACCCGTCGGGCTTTCCTGAGCTGTAGCGTCTGCGCAAATGACCAGCGACATCGCACTGATGAGCCCAAGAAGATGAGGTCTTAACGCGGTAAGCGAAGGCACTTTCTCAAATCCCAAATAACGGGTCGATGCTAAGGGTCACCTTCAGAAGCCGCATCATCCGTGCAAATTGCCAGCTGGAATGTCAATTCAGTGCGAACCCGACTGGATCATGTTCTGAATTGGCTTGAGCACTCGCAAGCAGACCTGCTGGCATTGCAGGAAACCAAGGTGGATGATCCTCAATTTCCGCTGGAGCCCTTTCTCGAGAAAGGATATCAAGTTCAGTTTTACGGACAGAAGGCCTACAACGGCGTTGCACTGATCAGTCGCACACCCGTTGAAGACGTGCGGATGGGTTTCAGTGCAGAGCTCATTGACGACGCAGAAGCCGAGGAACTTAGTGCTCAAAAACGCGTCATCAGCGCACTCATCGATGGCGTTCGAGTGGTGAATTTATACGTCCCTAATGGATCGAGTCTCATCTCGGATAAATACAACTACAAACTCACCTGGCTGTCCTGCCTGGAGCGCTACCTCAGGGCCATCCAAACCAGAGACGAACCGCTCTGTGTAGTGGGAGATTTCAATATCGGGCTTGAAGCGCGAGACCTACCCGATCCGGATCGCTTGTCCGGCGGGATCATGGCCTCAGATCGAGAACGGGACGCGTTAAGAGCGGCCTTAGGGCCTGATCTTCAAGACGCCTTTCGTCTGTTTGAACCAAACAGCGGCCATTGGAGCTGGTGGGATTACCGCAGTGGTGCTTGGGACCGAGATCGTGGCTGGCGAATCGATCACGTGTATCTCGATGAAACGCTTCAGGGGATGGCGCGAAGCTGTTCGATCGACAAGCAAGAACGAGGACGAATCCAACCCAGCGACCACGCACCTGTGGTGGTTGACCTGGCCTGGGACTTAGAGGACGACGAAGAGGTTGAGGACTGATTTCAATACACAATGGCTTCTTCGGGAAGCGCTTGTCCCTCTGCTTGTAATTGCACGGAACGTCGCATCGACTCGCCACAGCTCTGTGGTGTCGGAAAAATTTTTCCGGGATTGGCACGGCCAAGCGGATCAAAAGCAAGCCGAACCCATTGCATGCTGACCAGATCATCAGCGCTGAACATTTGATCGAGATAACAGCGCTTATCGCTGCCCACTCCGTGTTCTCCGCTGATGCTGCCGCCCACCTCAAGGCAAAGATGCATGATCGCGCCTCCAAGTGCCTTCACCCGTTCATTCACGCCCGGTTCTGATGCGCGATAGAGGATCAGCGGATGCAGGTTGCCATCACCGGCATGAAACACATTGGCCACCACCAGACCGTGTTCCGCACTGAGCTGATCGATGGCCTTAAGAACCCTTGGAAGAGCCGTACGTGGCACCACGCCGTCCTGGAGGTAGTAACTGGGGTATTGCCTGCCAAGCGCTGAAATGGCACTTTTTCGTCCTTTCCAAAGACGGGCGCGATCCTCTTCACTCCAGGCTTCACGGATGTCGCCGGCCCCAGCCTCTCTACAAAGAGCCGAGGTGACCGTAACTGCTTGCTTGACCTCCGGTTCCTGGCCATCGAGCTCAATCAATAAAACAGCTCCAGCCTCTGGCGGATACTCGTCTTCTCCAAACGCTTCATTCACCGCTTTGATGCAGGTTTGATCCATGATTTCCAGCCCAGCCGGCAACACCCCAGCGCGAGTGATCAAGCGCACAGCCTCTCCAGCGGCCTGCATAGAAGGGAAATCTGCGAGCAAAACACCAACTGCATCGGGAGCATGCAGCAAGCGAAGCGTGATCGCCGTGGCAATTCCAAGCGTGCCCTCACTCCCAATAAACACGCCTCGCAGATCCAGCTCAGCCGCATCGCATAACGAGGTTCCAAAGCGAGTTGGTGTGCCATCCGGCAGCACAACATCCAATGCGAGCACATGGTTGCTGGTGACGCCGTACTTCAAGCAATGCACACCACCTGAATTTTCAGCGACATTGCCGCCGATGCTGCACACCACCTGACTCGAAGGGTCTGGGGCGTAATAAAAGCCATCACCAACCACCGCACGGCTCACCCAACTGTTGATCACACCTGGCTCCACCGTGATCATCTGATTCTCGAGATCAATCTTGAGAATGCGGCGCATACGACTGGTGACCACCAGAAGCGCTTCTTGCTCCACCAACGCACCACCTGAAAGCCCAGTGCCACTCCCTCGAGCCACAAAAGGAATGCCCTGGCGATGGCAACACGCCAAGATTTGGGCCACCTGATCGGCCGTTTCTGGCAACACCGCAAGCTTCGGCATGTGCCGATCCATGGTGAGACCATCACAGTCGTATGACAGCAATTCCTGCCGCCTCGCGACGACTGATTTCGAGGGAAGGAACCCTCTCAACTCCTGCTCAAGCGCTGGCCAGTCGTAGTTCACTGATGACGTGCCGAACTGCCGCAACCTAGGCAGTTTTGTCATCAATTCTTAGGCTTCAAGTACAGAAAAAACACATCGGACCGATCTTGGGTCAGGATGTTGCACGGTTTGCAACTGCCCTTTGGCTCCCGTCCCCGTGACTGCTTCCACTCTGAACACCAGCCACTCCGAGGCCATATTCAATGCGGCCAAGGCTCTGATGCCCGGAGGCGTGAGCTCTCCGGTTCGCGCCTTCAAGTCGGTCGGCGGACAACCCATCGTGTTCGATCGGGTCAAAGGCCCTTATGCCTGGGATGTGGATGGCAATAAATATGTGGATTACATCGGCAGTTGGGGACCAGCCATCTGCGGTCATGCCCATCCAGAGGTCGTTAGCGCTCTCCAAGAAGCCATCGAAAAAGGCACAAGCTTTGGTGCACCCTGCGCTTTAGAAAACACCCTGGCGGAGATGGTGATTGAAGCCGTCCCCAGCGTGGAGATGGTGCGCTTCGTGAATAGCGGCACGGAAGCCTGCATGTCAATGCTGCGCTTGATTCGAGCTTTCACGGGGCGCGACAAGATCATCAAGTTCGAAGGCTGTTACCACGGCCATGCGGACATGTTCCTCGTCAAGGCTGGCTCAGGAGTCGCCACACTCGGCTTACCCGATTCACCCGGAGTGCCACGGAGCACCACAGCCAACACGTTGACCGCTCCTTACAACGATCTGGAATCGGTGAAGCAGCTCTTTGCTGAAAACCCCGACGCGATCGCTGGAGTGATCCTCGAACCGATTGTTGGCAATGCAGGGTTCATCCAACCTGAACCAGGATTCTTGGAGGGTTTGCGAGAACTAACAAAAGAAAACGGTGCACTTCTGGTCTTTGATGAAGTGATGACTGGATTCCGCATCAGCTACGGCGGGGCCCAAGCACACTTTGGAGTGACTCCAGATCTCACGACAATGGGCAAGGTGATTGGAGGAGGTCTGCCTGTTGGCGCCTATGGCGGCCGCAGAGAGATTATGGAAATGGTGTCACCAGCTGGCCCTATGTATCAAGCAGGCACGTTGAGTGGCAATCCTTTGGCGATGACAGCTGGGATCAAAACACTCGAATTGCTCAAGCAGCCAGGCAGCTACGAGAAGCTCACCGCTACGACCGAACGCTTAATTCAAGGAATACTGGACGCAGGCCATGAGGCTGGTCTTCCGATCACCGGTGGCAGCGTTGGTGCCATGTTTGGCTTCTTCCTGTGTGAAGGTCCAGTCCGAAATTTCGAAGAAGCGAAAACAACCGATGCTGCACGATTTGGTCAACTGCATAGAGCAATGCTCGAACGCGGTGTTTACCTTGCACCATCTGCATTTGAAGCAGGCTTCACATCGCTTGCGCATTCCGATGAAGACATCGACACAACCATCAAGGCATTCCGAGAAAGCTTTGCTGCAATATCTTGAATAGAACGAGACGAAAGCTCAGCGTCGCATTCGCGATACGTTGAACTTTCGTCTTTGGATGACTGAGGCTCAAGCCAACGAAGCAGAACGATCTCGGCAACAAAATCCTTGGATTGATTTGAATCTGGATTTCATGGCTCAACCGGATGTGGAATTTGCAGTGGGAGGAACTGAGCCAGTCAAGAGGCAATCCAGGACTCAATGAACATCTAGGCACAGACGATCCACTTCAAAGCCTGGTCAATCCAACTGGTATGTGGATCACACAAGCATCATTGGAACGAATAGAAGATGAAAATAAAATCGACAGGAGCATGAATGATGGAGCGACCCCGACCGGAAACAATGTAATAAAAATACCTGCTCTAAATCACTACACAAATTACTCATAAAATACACCCTACGGACCTTTCCATGGCTGGACTTCCAATCACGCACCGGACAGATCTAAGAGCACAAATAGACCTAAATCAAAGACAGCTGGAAGACATTGATTATGCTTATAACAATCCAAACAAAATATATCAAATCGAAACCTCATCAGGGGTCACGGCGCTAACATCAAGGCCCGAAGACAATCTTCACATTGTCTAGTAGTCGATCAATCTATAGATCTATACAAAACAACAACAACACCAACAAAACAGTCAGAA